>NZ_JBHYVB010000256.1:11252-13681 GCF_042750115.1 Streptomyces sp. NPDC059455 | reverse complement strand
GGTGCGGCGCCTGGTGGACCAGTCGGGCGGGCTGCTCGCCGTGGGCTCTGCCTCAGCCCCCTGGGTCGGAGTCCGGGGTCCAGGGGCGGAGCCCAGGTAGCGGGTGCAGCCGGGCGGGCTGCTCGCCTCCGCGTGCTTTGCTGCGGATTGGTATGCGGCTGCGCCGTGTGGTAGGGCTCCGCCCCCGGACCCCAGGGGGCCAAGGGCAGAGCCCCAGGTCGCGGGACCAGTCGGGCGGGCTGCTCGCCGTGGGGTCTGCCCCGGCCCCCGGGTCGGAGCCCGATACCAGGGGCGGAGCCCCTGGTATCGGGAAGGGGCGGGGAGGGGAAGGCATCGCTGTGCGGCTCCGCCGCGTGGTCCGTCGGGCACGCCCGGGCGCGGGCGTGGGCGGGCCCGACCCCGTCTCGGGACTGGGGTGGTGCCGGCGCGTCGCGGTGCTGGGCGGGTGTCTGTCTGGTGGACGGGGGGCCGCCCCCTCCGCCGTCCGGGAGGCCCTCGCGGGGCGCGCCGTGAGGGGCGCGTTGCGTCCGTCGGCCGGGGAGTTGAGCGCCGCGTAGAGCCGTGACGCGTTGCTCGCCGTATATGGGATCGGCGGCCATTCGTCCGTTGATGTCGCGCGCCGTTCAACTGATGTTCGGCCGGGGACGGAAACGTATGGCCGCAGTCCGGAGGACACCATCCTGCGCTCGGGAGAAGACATGCCGCTCAGCCGAAGAGACTTCGCGAGGCGTTCCGCGTACACCGGGGCCGGGTTCGCCCTGGTCGGAAGCGCGGGGGTGCTCGCCACCGCACCCGGCGCGCTCGCCGCCGAGGTGACCGAGGAGGGCGCCGCGGGGGTCGAGGGCCACGGCGGCTCGTCGCTCGGCTACGGTCCGCTCATCGCGGACCCCAAGGGCATCCTGGCCCTCCCCAAGGGCTTCCGCTACAAGATCATCACCCGTACCGGTGAGACGAAGCTGGAGTCCGGCGAGTCCACCCCGTCCAACCACGACGGCACCGCCACCTTCGAGGGCTCGCGCGGTGCGACGCTGCTGGTCAACAACCACGAGCTGGGCGGCCCCCGCAGCAAATGGCCGCACCCGGTCCCGCTGACCGAGGGCCTGGTCTACGACCCGGCGGCCTCCGGTGGCTGCACCGTCGTCGAGGTCGCCAAGCACGGCGACCACGTCACCGAGTGGGTCGGCATCGCGGGCACCGCCACCAACTGCGCTGGTGGCCGCACCCCCTGGGGCACCTGGCTGACCTGCGAGGAGACCGAGGACAAGGTCGGCCAGAACGGCATGACCAAGGATCACGGCTACGTCTTCGAGGTCGACCCGCACGACCGCAAGGCCAACCGCGACCCGAAGCCGATCAAGGCCCTGGGCCGGTACGCGCACGAGGCCGTCGTCGTGGACCCCAAGCGCGGCCACCTCTACCTCACCGAGGACGCCTCCGGACCGAACGGCCTCCTCTACCGCTGGGTCCCGCCGCACGGCTTCGAGCACGGCCGCGGCAAGCTCGGCACGCTCAAGGACGACGCGGGTGTGCTCCAGGCGCCCAAGTGCTACGACTCGGGCGGCAACTTCGTGGACGACCTGTCCCGCGCCACCAAGACCGGCACGGTCTACGGCGTGGACTGGGAGCCGGTGCCGGACCGCGACGCGAAGTCGGTGTCGGTGCGCAAGCAGTTCAAGGACGGTGAGATCACCCGGGCCCGCAAGCTGGAGGGCATGTGGTGGGCGGACGGTGGCGCGTACATCGTCTCCTCGTTCGCCCGTGCGGAGAGCCCGGTCCAGCACGACGGCCAGGTCTGGTTCTACGACCCCAAGCGCCGCACCCTCACCCTCAAGGTGCTGCTGGGCGTCAACCCCGACCCGTCGAAGGACGGCGCCTTCGACGGCCCGGACAACATCACCGTCTCGCCGTACGGCGGTCTGGTCATCGCCGAGGACGGCGAGGGCATCCAGCACCTCTTCGGCGCCACCGAGGACGGCCGGACGTACCCGATCGCGCGCAACGACCTGAACATCGGCAGCGCGGAGGAGCCGGAGTTCAGCGAGTTCACCGGTGTGGTCTTCTCGCCCGACGGCTCGACGCTCTACGCCAACATCCAGGTGCCGGGCATCATGCTCGCGATCACCGGCCCCTGGCGCCGCCAGGGCTGAGGCCAAGGGCCGGGGGCTGGCGCCGACGGACCCGGGGGAATCGTCCCGGCCGGGGCACGCGTTGACGTGAGCGTGACCTCACGCCTGCGCACCACCCCCTTCTCCATCCTGGACCGCTCCCGCACCCGCCAGGGGCGGGAGCGGTCGCAGGCGCGGGGGGGCCCCCACCACGTTAGCCCCCCCCCCCCCCCGCCGGCGCGCCCCCCCCCCAGTGTGGTGCTCACACAACCACACCCCCCCGGGGCGCGGGGGGGCGCCCCCCCCGCGCGCGGCGACACCCCC
>NZ_JBHYVB010000256.1:0-11242 GCF_042750115.1 Streptomyces sp. NPDC059455 | reverse complement strand
GGTTTATTCGCCCGGGGGGGTCAGGGTTTTCGTGTGTGTGCCACACCCCGCGTGCCCCACCCCCACTCCCCCACCTGCCCCCCCCCCCCCCCCGCCTGGGGGGGGGCGCGGTCGCCGGCGCTGCGCGACACCGTACGGTTCGCGCAAGCCGCCGAGGCGCTCGGCTACCACCGCTTCTGGGTCTCCGAGCACCACAGCGTGCCCGGTGTGGCCGGTTCGGCGCCCACGGTGCTGGCGTCCGCCGTCGCGGCGGCGACGGTCCGCATCCGCGTGGGCACGGGCGGCGTGATGCTGCCGAACCACCGCCCGCTGGTCGTGGCCGAGCAGTTCGGGGTGCTCGAATCCCTCTTCCCGGGCCGGATCGACATGGGTCTGGGCCGCTCCGTCGGCTTCACCGACGGCATCCGCCGCGCCCTGGGCGCCGAGAAGGACGCCGCGCGGGACTTCGGTGACCAACTGGACGAGCTGCTCGGCTGGTTCACCGGCGAGCAGGACGCCCACCCCCAGGTCCACGCCCACCCGGCGGAGGGGCTGCGGCTCCCCGTCTTCGTCCTGGCCACCGGCGCCGGCGCGGATCTGGCGGCGCGGGCCGGACTGTCCCTGGTGATCGGCGATCTGCGGGGCCGGGACGAGATGCTACGCGCGATCGACCGCTACCGCACGGGCTTCCGCCCCTCGGCGTGGTCCTCCGCCCCGTACGTCGTCGTCTCGGGCAATGTCGCGGTCGCCGACACCACGGAGGAGGCCCGCCGGCTGCTGCTCCCCGAGGCATGGGCCATGGCCCACTCCCGTACCCACGGCGTCTTCCCGCCGCTGGCCCCGGCCTC
The DNA here is from genome assembly GCF_042750115.1 of Streptomyces sp. NPDC059455. Classification (NCBI taxonomy): domain Bacteria; kingdom Bacillati; phylum Actinomycetota; class Actinomycetes; order Kitasatosporales; family Streptomycetaceae; genus Streptomyces; species Streptomyces sp. NPDC059455. Next base: position 10,415 of record NZ_JBHYVB010000256.1, on the reverse strand, counting down.
GGAGATCGAGGCCCGGGAGATGACCGAGAAGGAGCGCGGTTTCTACGAGCGCGGCCTGCGCGGCCAGCTGTACGGCACGGAGGACGAGGTCGCCGCCGCGCTCGACGAACTGATCGAGCGCAGCGACGCCGACGAGGTGCTGGTCACGACGAGCACCTACGACCGCGAGGCCCTTCTGGACTCCTACCGCCGCCTGGCCCGCGCGGCGGGGCTGTCGGGCGACTCCGGCCGGGGCATCCGCAGTGCCGTGGGAGCGCCCGTGCCGCGCTGACAGCTCTGACAGCCCTGGCATGTGGCGGCGAGTCGGCTCATAGAGCCTTGCCGGCGGGCTTGGCCATGCCTCGGACGGTGCGCGAGTCCACGTACTCGCCCATCGCGGTCATCTCCCACTCGCCCGAGAACTGCTTGATCATCTTCGCCATCATCACGCCCGTGCGCGGCTCGGCGTGGGTGAGGTCGAAGCGGACCAGCTCCTCGCCGCTCTGGGCGTCGAGGAGGCGGCAGTACGCCTTGGCCACATCGGTGAACTTCTGGCCGGAGAAGGAGTTGACCGTGAAGACCAGGCCGGTGACCTCGGGCGGGAGGCCGCCGAGGTGGACGGTGATGGACTCGTCGTCGCCTCCGCCCTCACCGGTGAGGTTGTCGCCGGAGTGCTGGATGGCGCCGTTGAGGATGGCCAGCTTGCCGAAGAAGCAGGCGTCGATCTTCTTGCGGTCGACGCCGAAGGCGATCACGGACGCGTCCAGGTCGATGTCCTTGCCGCGGAAGGCGGGCTCCCAGCCCAGGCCCATCTTCACCGAGCTGAGCAGCGGGCGGCCGCCCTTGACCAGGGACACCGTCTGGTTCTTCTGGAGGCTGACCCGGCCCTTGTCCAGGTTGATCTTCCCGGTGGCCGGGGCCGGGGCCGCCGCCGCGGCGGGCGCCGCGGCCGGGGGAGCGGACGGCATGGGCGGCGGGGGCTGGAAACCGGCGGGCGGGCCGCTCGGCGGGGGCGGCGTCTGAGCGGCGGGGGCGGTGGGGGCAGCAGGGGCGGCCGGGGCGGCGGGCTCCTCGACCGTCACGCCGAAGTCGGTGGCGATGCCCGCAAGACCGTTGGCATACCCCTGCCCGACCGCGCGCACCTTCCACGCCCCATTGCGCCGGTACACCTCCACGGTCACCAGCGCGGTCTCGTTGCCCAGCCGCGGCGGGGTGAACGTGGCGATCACCGCGCCGTCGTCGGCACCGCGCACGGTGGCGGTCGGCTCGGTGCCCGAGAACGTCGCCCCGGGCGCGTCCAGGCTCGCGGTCACCACGATCTTCTCGATGTCGGCGGGGATGGCGGCGGTGTCCACGGTGATGGAGTCGCCCGCGCCCGCCGTCCCGGCGCGGTGGGTCACGCCCGGTCCGGTGGGCTGGTTGTAGAAGACGAAGTCGTCGTCGGAACGCACTTTGCCGTTGGCGGTGAGCAGCAGGCCCGATACGTCGAGCCGCACCGGGGCGGTGACGTCAACCGCCACGCGTGCGACGGAGAGGGGGAGGTTCGAGCCGGGTGTCATAGCGGTCATGCCCGGGGTAACGAACGTCCCCGCTTTACGGTTCCTTGACCTGCGGAGTGACTTCTCCCGCGCCCTGCCCCGCCGCGGTCGGCTCGGGTCGGTCCGGTTCGGCGTCGGCCCATTCGGCTGTCGGTGGCCCCCGCCATCATGGTCCGCATGACGACCGAGCCCGACGCGCTGCCCACCCTCGCCCGCGCCCATCTGCCCGCTGACCTCGCCGACCGCTGGACCGGGCTGCTGCGCCCGGCCGCCCACCTCCGCCGGGCCGGGGCGGCCGATCCGGTCGTCGGCCGGCTCGGCGGACTGCCCCGGCTGCCCGAGGGCACGGACTGGCCGGAGTGGGAGGGGCACGGCCCGCTGGCGTTCGTGGCGGAGGTGGACTGCGCCGCGCTGCCCCGGGCGGAGCTGGACATACCGCTGCCCGCCGACGGCCGCCTGGCCTTCTTCTACTACGGCGACGAGGACGATGACGCGTTGGTCGACACCGCCGACCCGGACACCTGGGCCGGTGCCCGGGTGCTCCACCTCCCGCCCGCGCCCGCCGACGCGCCCGAACGGCCCGCACCGGCCGGTCTCACCCCGTACCCGGAGGTGCCGCTGACCGCCCACACGAGCCCGAGCGCCCCCGACTTCGATCTGCCCGCGCTGGCCGCGGCGTTCGGCGAGGACGCGTTCCCGGACGCGTTCACGAGGGCGATATGGGGCCACCAGAGTGGTGTCGCCCATCAGATCGGCGGCCACGCCCAGTCCGTGCAGGGCGCGGTGGAGGTCGTGGTGGCCCATGGCGCGCTGGGCGGGCGGGACGTGTCCTGGGAGGACCCACGGCTCGAGGAGGAGGCGGGGCGCTGGGTGCTGCTCGCGCAGGTCGACTCCGATGAGGACGCGGACATGATGTGGGGCGACGGCGGCGCGCTGTACTGGCTGATCCGCCCCGACGACCTCGCCGCGGGCCGCTTCGAGAAGGCCCTGTTCACCTGGCAGTGTTGCTGACGGAATTTGCCGTCGCGGCAAACCCCGTTGGGGGTTCCTCGCGCCCAGGTCGATTCTGCGCTCTGACCCCCGTCAGAGAGGCACCTCTCCCATGCATGTCTTTCTCACCGGCGCGAGCGGCTACATCGGCGGTACCGTCGCCGTCCGCCTCCGCCGGGCAGGCCATCACATCAGCGGTCTGACCCGCGATCCGGCCAAGGCCGGACAACTCGCCCGGCTGGGCATCGAACCCGTGGTGGGTTCGCTCGACGACGCGGACCTCCTCGCCGCGCACGCCCGCGGCGCCGACGCCGTGATCAACGCGGCCGACAGCGACCACCGCGCGGCCGTGGAGACGCTCATCGCCGCGCTGGCCGGATCGGGCAAGCCGCTGATCCACACCAGCGGCTCCAGCACGGTCGGCACCGGTGCGGAGGGCGAGGCGTCGGAGGCGGTCCACGGCGAGGACCTCCTCGACCCGGGTTCGGCCTGGGAGCCCGATCACCCCGTCCGCGCGGCCCGGGTCGCCATCGACCGCCTGGTCCTGAGCGCGGCCGAGCGTGGCGTGCGGTCGGCGGTGCTGTGCGACAGCCTGATCTACGGGCACGGCCGGGGCCTTGGCCGGGACAGCGTCCTGATCGCAGCGCTGGTCCGGCAGGCCCGCGCCGGGGGAGTGGTCCGCCAGGTCGGCCCCGGCCGCAACATCTGGTCCACCGTCCATGTCGACGACGTCGCCGACCTGAACCTCCTCGCGCTGGAGAAGGCGCCTCCGGGCACCTTCTGCTTCGTGGAGAACGGGGAGGAGTCGTTCGGCGCGATCGCCGGGGCCATCGCCCGCTCCCTCGGCCTGCCCGGCCCCCGCCCCTGGGACCCCGACGCGCCGGACAACGTCTGGGACCCCCAGTTCGCCCGGCACGCCCTGGGCTCCAACAGCCGTGTACGTGCACGCCGCGCCCGCGAGCTACTCGGCTGGCACCCGCGGCACCGCTCGATCACGGACTGGATCCTCCGCGAGCTGCGCTGACCGGTCGGGGCGGCGGCGCACGGTGGCCGCCGTCACCCCGATCACGCACACCGCCATGCCCGCGAGGGCCGTCCACCCGGGCGTGTCCCCGAACATCGCGTACGCCCACACCAGTGTGGTCGGGGGCGTGAGGTAGATCAGCGCGCTGGTGCGGGTGACGCCGTTGCGGCGCAGGCTCAGCCAGTAGAAGCCGTAGCCGCCGACCGTGGAGAGCAGCACCGTCCAGACCACGGCGACCCAGAAGCCCCCGCCCGCCGGGGGCGCGGCATGGCCCCCGGCCACGGCGACCCCGGTGAACAGGACGGCGCTGACCAGGCAGTGCAGCGGTATGGCGTCCACGGGATCGAGTGGCGCCCGCACCTTACGTTCGAGGAAGCTCGCGGCCAGCAGCGCCGCCATGGCGGCGAAGGGCAGCCCGTACGCCCAGGCCGGGGCGGCCGGGCCCCCCGCCGACAGATCGCCCTGGACGACGAGCGCGACCCCGCCGAGGCCGATGGCCAGCCCCGCCCACTGGCGCGGGCTGACCGTCTCCCCGAGCAGCCGCCCGGCCAGCGCGCCCGCCGCGAGCGGCTGCAACGCGGCGATCAGCGCGGAGGTGCCGGACGGCACGCCGAGCCCGACCGACCAGACGATCCCGCCGAGATAGCCGCCCTGCGAGAGCGCTCCGATCACCGCCTGCTCGGCGATCGCGCGCGGGCGCAGTCTGCGGCGCCTCAGCAGCGCCCAGGCGCCGCCCAGGACCGCCGCCGCCGCGAGGAAGCGCCACATCAGCAGGGTGTCGGCGGCGGCCTCGCGGGTGCCGAGCTCGGCTCCGATGAAGCCGGAGCTCCACATCACGACGAGGCCGATGGCGGTGACGGCGGCGCTGACGGGCATGGGGCGTTCCTCGTTCTGGGTTGGGGTTCCGGGTCGGTTCAGGCTCCGGGTATACCGGTCTGTTTACTCCCTCATCCACTAGACTAAACAGATCGGTATACACGTCAACCCTTCACCCGGAGGTGATCACGGCATGGAAGCGCTCACCCCCGCCGCGCGCCGCATCCTCGACACCGCCGCCGAGCTCTTCTACGGGCAGGGGATCAACGCGGTCGGCGTGGATCTGATCGCCAAGCGCGCCGGAGTCACCAAGAAGACGCTGTACGACCGCTTCGGCTCGAAGGAAACGCTGGTCGCCGCGTATCTGCGGGAGCGCGATGAGCGGTGGCGGGCCTGGCTCACCGCCGAGGTCGAGAAGTCGCCCCCGGCGGATCGCGCCCTGGCCACGTTCGACGCGCTCGCCGAGTGGGTGCGCCGCGAGAACCCGCGCGGCTGCGGCTTCGTCAACGCGGCGGCCGAACTGCCGGACGCCGCGCATCCGGCCCGGCAGGTCGTCGCCGACCAGAAGCACTGGCTGCGGGGCTATCTGCGGCGGCTGTGCGAGGAGGCGGGCGTGGCGGCCCCCGACGAGCTGGCGGACGAGCTGCTGCTGCTCCACGAGGGGGCCACGGTGCTGAACGGTCTTTCGGTGGTCGGCGAGCCGGTCGGCATCGCGCGTGAGCTAGCCCTGCGGGCGCTGGAGCGGGCCAGGGCCTGAGCCTGGGCCGGACGGTTTGGTCTCGGTCGCGATCTCGGCCCATACGGTCTTCCCGGGCCCGCCGCCGGAGCGGGGCCCGACCGCCCAGCGCTCGGCGAGCCGCGAGACGAGATACAGGCCGCGTCCGGTTTCGGCGTCGGGCGCGGCCGTGATGAGCGCGGGCCGCTTCTCGGTACGGGTGTCCGACACCTCGATACGGATCGTCCCGGACGCGTCGCCGCCCAGGGGCGCGGTCAGCCGTACGTGGAAGTCCCGCCCCGGGACGCGGCCGTGCCGTACGGCGTTGGCGGCCAGCTCGCTGGCGATCAGGGTCGTGGTCTCGTTGGGGCCGGAATCGTATGGGTAGCCCCACGCGGCGAGCCGGTGCGACACGAGTCGCCGAGCGAGTCGCGCACCGCGAGGAGTCGAGGTGAAGCGCATGGCGAACTCGCCCGGCGCGGGAGCTGGTTGTCCCGGCCGCGTACCTCGTGAGGGGGCATTTTCGGTCGTCATGGGCACGAGCCTTGCGGGGACGTGCCTAGCCTGACCAGGAAGCGTGCAAGTACGGACCGTGTCTGTACGTGCACACCAGGTGTGATGGGAGGCATGCGACATGGCGGGTACGGAACGGTCCCCGTTCCTGAGGGGCTTCGGGAGGCAGGTGAAGCTGTTCCGGGAACGGGCCGGGCTCACCCAGGCGGACTTAGGGACGCGTATCGGGTACAGCCCGGACCAGGTGGCGTCGGTGGAGTGCGGACGGCGCATTCCCAAGCCGGAGCTGGTCGACAAGGCCGATGAGGCACTGGACGCCGGGGGCGTCCTCAAGGCGATGAAGGAGGAGCTGGCGCACGCGCGGTACCCGGCGTTCTTCCGCGATGCGGCGCGGTTGGAGTCTGAAGCGGTTGAGGTCCAGGCGTACGACACCCATGTCGTCAAGGGGCTGCTGCAGACGGAGGACTACGCGCGGGCAGTCTTCACCATGCGCCGCCCACACCTGGACGAAGAGGTCGTCGAACAGCGTGTAGCTGCACGAATGGAACGGCAGGCGATCTTCGGTGCGCGGCCCGCGCCCCTCCTGGGCTTTGTCGTCGAGGAGTCCGTGCTGCGGCGGCCGATCGGCGGAGTGCAGGTGCTCCGTGGGCAGTTGGAGCAACTGCTCCTCATCGGGGCGAAGCGCAACGTGGAGATCCAGGTGATGCCCCTGAGCCGGGAGGACAACGCTGGGGCGGACGGGCCGTTCACTCTGATGACCCCCAAGGACGGTGAGCAGCTCGCCTATCTCGAAGGTCAGGGGCGTGGCAGCCTACTCACTGACCGGGAAGAGGTCCGTGTGATCGCCGCCCGATATGGAATCATCCGGGCCCAGGCTCTCACTCCACGGGAGTCGTCCATCTTCATCGAGAAGCTGCTGGGAGAGCTATGAGCAATGACATAGGCCAGTTGATGTGGTTCAAGAGCAGCTACAGCGGCGGCGAGGGCGGCGACTGCATTGAGGTCGCCATGGACTGGCGTAAGAGCAGCTACAGCGGCGGCGAGGGCGGCGCATGCATCGAGGTTGCCGCATGCCGCCCTGGCACCGTGCATGTGCGGGACAGCAAGAACACCGACGGGCCGAACCTTACGTTCCCCGCATCCGCGTGGAGCGACTTCGTCGCCTTCGCGCGGGGCGTCGTTTGACCTGGAGCGCGCTCCAAACCGTACGTTCCGGGCATGACGACCAAGCAGCATGCGATCGGCACCGGTTTCGGGGTGCGCAGTACGACGAGCGACGTTCTCGCGGGCATTGATCTGTCCGGGAAGCTCGCGCTCGTGACCGGGGGCTATTCGGGGCTCGGGCTGGAGACGACGCGGGCTCTCGCCGGTGCGGGGGCCCGCGTCGTCGTGCCCGCGCGGCGGCGCTCGACCGCCGTCGAAGCGCTCGGCGGGATCGAGGGCGTCGAGGTCGCCGAGGTCGCCGAGATGGACCTCGCGGACCTGGACAGCGTTCGGGCCTTCACGGAGGAATTCCTCGCGTCCGGTCGCGATATCGACATTCTGATCAACAACGCCGGGATCATGGCCGCGCCCGAAACCCGGGTGGGCCCCGGGTGGGCCCCGGGTGGGAAGCCCAGTTCGCCATCAACCACCTGGGCCACTACGCCCTGACCAACCGGCTGTGGCCCGCGATCGCCCGTGGCGGTGGCGCACGCGTGGTGTCGCTCTCCTCCAATGGGCATCAGCTCTCGGACATCCACTGGGACGACCCGCACTTCCAGCGACACGCCTACGACAAGTGGCAGGCGTATGGGCAGGCGAAGACGGCCAACGCCCTGTTCGCGCTGCACCTCGACGCGCTGGGGCGGAACACCGGTGTGCGGGCGTTCTCCGTGCACCCCGGCACGATCGCCACCCAGCTGGGGCGCCACATGTCCCCGGAGGAACTGGCGGGGCTGAGTGAGACGATCGACGCCAGCTCCACCAACGTCGGCTGGAAGACGCCCGAGGAGGGCGCGGCCACCCAGGTCTGGGCGGCGACCTCGCCACGGCTCGCGGGCATGGGCGGCGTGTACTGCGAGGACTGTGACATCGCCGGGCCCGCGCCGGAGGGCACCGAACTGGGCAGCGGGGTGAGCGCCTGGGCCACCGATCCGGAGCGGGCGGCGCGGCTGTGGGCGCTGTCGGCGGAGCTCACCGGGGTCGATGCCTTCGCCGAGTAGATAGACAGTCCAAACTGTGCAGTTTGAACTGGACAGCCTGGACTGAAGGAAATATCGTGCGGGGCATGACAGAGACCCCTGGCGGCATGTCCGAGTCCACCGTGCGCGCCGCGCATGAGATCCGTGTGGTGATCGGCCGACTGCGGCGGCGGATCAAGGAGTCGTACGACCTCGAGGAACTCACCCCCTCGCAGACGTCCGCGCTCAGCAGGCTCAGCAAGGAGGGCCCTGCCTCGGCCAGCGCGCTGGCGGCGGCCGAGCGCGTACGGCCGCAGTCGATGGCGGCCACGCTCGCCGTGCTGGACGAGCGCGGGCTGATCCAGCGGCGCCCCGATCCTCATGACGGGCGGCGGCAGCTGGTCTCGGTGAGCGACCTGGGCAGCGCGTTCCTGGACGACAAGCGGCGGGCGGGCGAGGAATGGCTCGCCCAAGCCCTGGAGAGCGGCTACACGGAAGCGGAACGGGAGACCATCCTCGAGGCGCTGGCCCTGCTGGACCGGCTCAGCCGCGCATGATCGAGCGGCTGACGCGGCTCACACGACGAAAGGGCAGGGCGGACGCGGGGAACGCCTTCGACCGGAGGCTGCTGGCCCCGATGATGCTGGGTTCGGTACTGAACCCGGTCAACTCCTCGATCATCTCCGTGTCGTTGGTGCCGATCGGCGCCGCGTTCGGGGCGCCGCCGTCGCAGACGGCCTGGCTGGTCTCCGCGCTCTATCTGGCCACCTCGATAGGCCAGCCGGTCATGGGCCGGCTGATCGACCTCTACGGGCCGCGCCGTCTCTTCCTCGCCGGGGCGGCGCTGACCGGGATCGCGGGGCTGATCGGTCTGTTCGCCCCGAACCTGGGGACGCTGATCGTCGCGCGGGTGGTGCTCGGGTTCGGCACCTGCGCGGGCTATCCGGCCGCGATGTACCTCATCCGTGGGGAGGCCCGGCGGACCGGCCAGGAGAGCCCCGCCGCGATCCTCGCCACGATCGCGGTCGCCAGTCAGACCATCGCGGTCATCGGACCGCCCCTGGGCGGACTGCTGATCGGGCTGGGCGGCTGGCGAAGCACGTTCGCCGTCAACATCCCGCTGGCGGCGGCCGGTCTGATCCTCGGCGCCCGGCGGCTGCCGAAGGAGCGGCCCCTGGCGGAACGCACCGATGAGCGCGTCCGGCTGGACCTGATCGGCATGGGGCTGTTCGCCGCGACGCTCGTCTCGCTGCTGTTGTTCCTGATGGAGCCGCGAGCCGATCGGTGGTATCTGCCGGTGCTGATGGCGGTGGCGGCGGCCGGGTTCGCGGTGCGGGAGCTGCGGGCGGCGGAGCCGTTCATCGATCTGCGGGTGTTCGGCGGCAATCCGCCCCTGCTGCTCACCTACGCCCGCGCGCTCCTCGTCTCCGTCGTCTCGTACGTCTTCCTGTACGGCTACACGCAGTGGCTCCAGGACGGCCGGGGACTGACGGCCTCACAGGCGGGGCTCGCCCAACTGCCCCTGTTCCTGACCGGGATCGCGGTGTCCACCGCCACCGGCCGCCGCGCCGCCGTGCGCGGCAAGCTGCTGGTGGGGGCCGTGGGGCAGATCGTCGGCTGCGTCCTGCTGCTCCCGCTCCAGCCGCACAGCGCGATATGGCTGCTGATCGTGGTCGGGCTGGTCTTCGGCGTACCGCAGGGGCTGATGAACCTCGCCCTGCAGAACGCGGTGTACCACCAGGCCGATCCGGAGCGGATGGGCTCCTCCGCGGGGCTGCTCCGCACCTTCTTCTACCTCGGCGCGATCGTCGCCTCCAGCGCCAACGGCGCCTTCTTCGGCGCCCGCGCCGACACCGGCGGGCTGCACGGCCTGGCCTGGTTCATGCTCGCCATCACCGGCCTGTGCCTGGCGCTGACGCTCGTGGACCGCTCGCTGGGCCGTATCGGCTCCGACGATTCCTCTTCCGCGCAACGAAAGGCCTCATGAACATGAACGCGAACAAGACGGCTCTGCTCGTGATGGACGTCCAGGAAGGCATCGTGGCCCGCGTCCAGGACCCCGACTATGTGCCGTGTGTGAGCCGCGCGGTCGACGCGGCCCGTAACGCCGGAATCCCCGTCGTGTACGTCGTCGTGGGCTTCCGCTCCGGCCGTCCCGAGGCCTCGGCCCGCAACAAGATCATGGGCTCCCTGCCGCCGGGCCTCTACACCGAGGACGACCCCAAGATCGCCATCCACGCCGGTGTGGCGCCCCGGCCGGACGAGGTCGTGGTCACCAAGCGGCGGGTCAGCGCGTTCGCCGGCAGCGATCTGGACGTGGTGCTGCGGTCCGGCGACATCACCCATCTCGTCCTGACCGGCGTCGCGACCGGCGGCGTCGTCCTGTCCACCCTGCGCCAGGCTGCCGACCTGGACTTTCGGCTCACGGTGCTGTCCGACGCCTGCTATGACCCGGACCCGGAGGTCCACCGGCTGCTCATCGAGAAGGTGTTTCCGTCGCAGGCCGAGGTCACGACGGTGGAGGAGTGGGCCGCCGACGCGGAGGGCTGACCGCTTGGGGCCTTAGGGGTGTCTGGCGGGTCGTGGCGCCTGCGGCGGGCTGTTCCCCTCCCCGCCCCTTCCCGGCACCTGACGATATGCGGCTCCGCCGCGTGCGGGGCTCCGCCCCAGACCCCGCT
>NZ_JBHYVB010000255.1:0-13822 GCF_042750115.1 Streptomyces sp. NPDC059455 | reverse complement strand
GCCACATACAACTCACCCACCACACCCACCGGCACCAAACCCAACCCACCATCCACCACATACACCCGCATACCGGCGACCGGCCCACCGATCGGCGCGGCGCCCTCTGCCTCGCCGTCGTACCACCCGGCCGTCGCGTAGACCGTGGCCTCCGTCGGGCCGTAGGCGTTGAGCACCCGGCAGCCGGGCAGGGCGTCACCGATGGTGCGGGCCGCCGAGCCCGACAGGGCCTCACCGGCGCACACCACGACGCCCGGGAAGTCCCGTGGCCCGATGGCCTTCGCGACCTGGACCAGGGCCGAGGGGACGCCGCTCACCAGGCTGGCCTGCGGCCGGTGGGGTAACCGCCCCACCAGGGCGACGGCGTCGTCCACGATCTCCACAAGCCCACCGCACGCGAGCGGGGCGAACAGCTCGAAGGCGGACACGTCGAAACTCGCCGAGGTGGACATCATCGCGTGGGAGAGGGCTCGCGTCCCGAGGGTTTCGACGGCCCACGCGATGGTGTTGACCAGGCTCTGGTGGGTCACCACGACGCCCTTGGGAGTGCCGGTCGAGCCGGAGGTGTACATCACATACGCCGGATGCGACGGACGCAGCGGCGCAAGACGGTCCGCATCCCTCAGCGCCGTACCCGGCCGCTCATCCACCTCTCGCACCGTCTCCGGGTCATCCAGCACGACCACCGGAACACCCAACGACGGCAACCGCCCCGCCACATCACCCGACGCCACCACCAACACCGGCCCGGCATCCTCCACCATGAACCGCACCCGCTCCGCCGGAAACCCCGGATCCACCGGCACATACGCGCCACCGGCCTTCAACACCGCCAGCAACACCACCACCAAATCCACCGAACGCGGCATCGCCACCGCCACCAACCGCTCCGGCCCCACCCCACACCCCACCAAAAACCGCGCCAACCGATCCGACCGCGACCCCAACTCCTCGTAGGACAAAGAAACTTCGTCGCACCTCACGGCAACCGCGGCACCGCACCCCGCCACCCGCTCGCCCAGCACCCCCGGGACCGTCCCCGCACCGCCGCTCCCCCAGCCCAACAACTCCCCTCGCTCCGCCACCGACACCAACTCCACGCCACCCACACACCGCCCCGCATCCACCACCACCGCCTCCAACAAGGCGAAGAGGCGCCGCTGGTGGTCGGCCAGGTCCTGGGGGCTGTAGAGGTCGGCGTTGCCGTTCAGGTCGATGCGGATACCGCCGTCGGGCTGTTCGTAGGCCATGACCGACACATCGGGGATCGGACCGTTGGCCAGGTTGTGGTGGGTGGCCCGGCACTCGCCGAACTCCAGATCCCAGTCGAACGACATGACGTTGATCTCGGGCCCCACGAGGGCTGGAACACCGCCGGTGAGATGAAGGTCGCGGGCCAGGTCCTCGCCCCGGTAGCGCTGGTGCGACAAGGCCATGCGGACTTCCCGGGAAAGGCGTCGCAGGACATCGGTCCAGGTCGTCGCGGCGGTCAATTCCACCCGCAGCGGAAGTATGTTGGCCAGCGTTCCGGGAGTACGGCGGGAAATCGGGTCCTTTCGCGCCGAGACAGCGAAGCCGAGCGTGATGTCCGCTGCCCCGGTCAAGCGGTGCAGGTAAACCGCGACAACAGCGGTCAACACCACCGACCAATGAGTCCGGGCGGCGCGCGCGGCTTCTCTGAGGCGGTCGGCCTCATCGGGCCCGATCAGGGTGGTATGGCGCAGGAAATCGCTGGGTTCGGCGCCGGGCTCTGCGGTGAGACGCGCGGCCTGGGGTGGGGAGGCAAAACGCCCCAGCCAGTACCGGCGGTCACGCTCGAATTCCTCGGATTTCTGGTACTCGGCTTCCTGGTCGAGCAGGGCGGTCAGCGAAGAGAATGGGGACTCACCGGCGGGTTCGCCTTTTTGGAATGCCGTGTAGAGTTCGGCGACCCGGCGGGCGAAGAGCGTGCTGCCCGCCCCGTCGGTCACGATGTGGTGATATCCCTGGTACCAGACGAACCGATCCGCCGCCGTCTTGATCAGGGCGAAGGAGAACAGCGGACCGTGCGCCAGGTCCATCGGCGTCCTGAGTTCCTCGCGCATCCACCGTTCGGCGGCGGCCCGGGGATAGGGGCCGTGGCTCAGGTCGAGGGTCCGCAGCGCCCAGTCGCCGGGCGGGCCGAGCACCTGATGGGGTACGCCGTCGATGTCGCCGTCGACGTCCCCGTCGATGTCCGGGAAGCGCGCGTGCAGCGAGTCGGCCTCGGCGACGGCCCGGCGCAGTGCCGATTCGAATAGGGCGGGGTTGAGGGGCCCGCGGATCTCGACATACTGGCCTACTTGGAATTGCAGGCCATCCGGATTGATGCGCTGCGCCACCCAGATCTCCCGCTGGGCAGCGGATAGCGGGTAGCGAGACCCCTGAGGATAGCGAAACCCATTCATTCCCCCGTCTTGCACGAGCACCACCCATTGCCTAATATCGGGTCACTTCCCGGGCAGCAGCACCGAATTACTTTCGAAATACTCATGTCATTTTGCATCGGGAGTCTAACCCCGCCGCTATATCGCTACAAGAGTCGTGGGCGGGCTCGGGGGGCCGCATGGCACCATCCTGCCACTCAGAAATTTCCCTTCCCGCGTACAAGGTCACGAAGACTCGTGATCCGGACATAGAGGAAGATACGATGACGGACGCTCTTCCGATTCCCACCGGTGTGCCCACCACGCGTCGGTGTCCGTTCGAACTGCCCACCGAACTCCTGCGGCTCAGCGAACAGGGCCCGTTGAGCCGTATGCGCTATTCCGACGGCCATCTGGGATGGCTGGTCACCGGGTATTCGGCCGCTCGGCTGGTACTCGGCGACAGCCGATTCAGCAACCGGGCCGACCTGGCCCGCATGCCGGTGGCGATTTCCTCCGAGGCCGAGCAGTCGCGGCGCGCGGTGCCGCCCGGTGTCTTCCATCGTATGGACCCGCCCGAGCACACGCGCTACCGGCGGCTGCTCACCCGCCACTTCACCGTGCGCCGCATGGACCGGCTGGTCCCGAGGATCGAGCAGTTGGCCGACGGGCGGCTGACGGCGATGGAACGGCAGGGGCCACCGGCCGACCTCGTGGCCGACTTCGCCATGCCGATGTCACTCGACCTCCTCACGGAGTTGCTGGGCGTGCCGGACGAGGCCCGTGAGCGGTTCCGGAAGGAATCGGCGGCGCTGTTCGAACTCGACTCCGGCGCCGAGGAGATCACCCGCGCCACCCAGGCCATCCACGAGCGGTTCCGTGAGCTGATCAGGCAGAGGAAGACCGGGACGGCGGAGGATCTCCTGGGCCATCTGGCCGCCGAGCCCGATCTGCCGGAGGACGAGGCCGCGACGATCGGCATGGTCATCCTCACCGCCGGCTTCGAGTCGACCGGCAACACCCTGGCCCTCGGCACCCTCGCGCTGATGCGGAACCCCGGACAGCTGGACGCGCTACGGGCCGACCCGGCCGTGATGGATACCGCCGTGGAGGAGTTGCTGCGCTACGTCACCGTCACCCACTTCGGGCCCATCCGCACCGCCTTGGAGGATGTCCAGGTCGGCGGCGACCTGATCAAGGCTGGGGACTCGGTCACCCTCGCGCTGCCCGCGGTCAACCGCGATCCGGACCACTTCGCGGCGCCCGACACCCTGGACGTCACCCGCCCGGCGGCTCACCACGCCGCGTTCGGCTACGGCATCCACCAGTGCCTCGGGCAGCAGCTCGCCCGCTCGCTGATGCGCTGCTCGTACGCCAGGCTCTTCGACCGGTTCCCCACCCTGCGGCCGGCCGTTCGGTTCGACGAAATCCACGTCCGTACGGACAAGAACACCTATGGGCTGCGCGAGCTGCCGGTGACATGGTGAGGGCAACGCCGTAATGGCAACGCGGTGAGGGCCAACGTGGTGAGGCCAACGTGGTGAGGGCAACGTTCTCGCAACGTGGCGGGAGGTTCGCTGGGCCGGACCTCTGACCGCTCGGTGAGCATGACCAGCATGACGGAGAGGGATCGTCCATGGACCGTATCGCGCTGACACCGGCCGCGGCCGAGCTGATCCGCAAGCTGCGGGCGGATCACGGGCCGCTGATGTTCCACCAGTCGGGCGGCTGCTGCGACGGCAGCGCGCCGATGTGCTATCCGCTCGGCGAGTTCCGTACGGGTGGGTCGGATGTGCTGCTCGGGGAGCTGGAGGTGGACGGGGTCGAGGAGCCGGTGGGCTTCTGGATGTCGGCCTCGCAGTTCGAACTGTGGGCCCATACGCATCTCACGGTGGACGTGGTGCCGGGCCGTGGCAGCGGCTTCTCCCTGGAAGCGCCGGAGGGTGTGCGCTTCCTGATCCGCTCACGGCTGCTGAACGACACGGCCGGCTGAGCTCGGCGAACCGAGCCCGGCGCGGCGTCGGATGGGCGCGAGGGGAACACCACCTCCTTGCGCCCTCAGCCCCGGCCGCACCCTCAGTCGGCCGCGCCCTCAGCTCGCGTCGGCCAGCGCCAGGGTGTGCAGCCGCTCGGGCGGGCCCGGCCGTGCGTAGTACCAGCCCTGGGCGGTGTCGCAGCCCAGCCCCCGCAGATGCTCGGCCTGTACGGCCGTCTCCACGCCCTCGACCGTCACCGCGAGGTCCAGCGTGTGCGCGAGCGAGACGATCCCCTCGACGATCTTGACGTCGACCGGATCGGCCGGGGCCCGCTGCATGCCCCGGGTGAAGGAACGGTCCAGTTTGAGCTGGGAGACCGGGAGCCGGCGCAGATACGACAGGTTGGAGTAGCCGGTGCCGAAGTCGTCCAGGGCGATGTCCACGCCGAGGTCGGCGAGTTGCCGCAGCGGCCGCAGGGCGGTCTCGTCGGCGCCGATGAGGTCGTTCTCGGTGACCTCCAGGCACAGCGCGCTGGGGCACAGCCCGGCGTTCTCCAGGACCGCCACCGTGTCGGAGACCAGTGTGGGATGGCTCAGCTGGCACGGCGAGAGGTTGACGTTGACACGCAGCGACTCGTCGTCCTCGGCGGCGTCGCGCCACTCACGCGCCTGCCGGGCGGCCTGTTCCAGGACCCAGCGGCCGAGCGGGACGATCAGCCCGGTGTCCTCGGCGAGCGGGATGAACTGGTCGGGGCCGAGCACTCCGTGCAGCGGGTGCAGCCAGCGTACGAGCGCCTCGGCGCCGCGCACGGTGCCGTCGGTGAGCCGTACCAGCGGCTGGTACTCGATGAAGAACTCGCCCTTCTCCAGGGCGGAGGGGAGCCCGTTGGTGAGGCTGTGACGGGCGATCACCCGGGCGTTGGAGTCGGCGTCGGCGATCTCGAAGCGATTGCCGCCCGCGGCCTTGGCCCGGTACATGGTGATGTCGGCGCTGCGCAGCACCTCGGCCCGGCCGATCTCCCCGGCCCGGCCGTCGACCACACCGATGCTGGCCCGTACCCGCAGCTCACGGCCCTCGATCCGGACGGGTTCGGCGAGCGCGGCGAGCATCCGGCGGGCCAGCCCGGCGCCGTCGGTCTGCGCGGCGGGGCCGGTGACCAGGGCGAGGAACTCGTCGCCGCCGACCCGGGCGAGCAGCTCGGTGGGAGCCTTCACACAGCGCTGGAGGCGTTCGGCCACGGCCGTGAGCATCCGGTCGCCGACGGCGTGCCCGAGGCTGTCGTTGACGGCCTTGAAACCGTCCAGGTCCAGGTAGCACACGCCGAACCGCTCGGCGTCGGCGTCGGCGGCCAGCACCTGGTCCAGCCGCTCCAGGAACAGGGTGCGGTTGGGCAGTCCGGTCAGCTCGTCATGGGTGGCCTCGTAGCGCAGCCGTTCCCGGAGCTGCCGGTGCTCGGTGATGTCCTCGGCGAGGGCGAGTTGGTACTGCGGGGCGCCGCTGGAGTCGCGCAGCAGGGTGACCGTCAGATTGGTCCACAGCTCGCTGCCGTCGTCGCGGTAGTGCGGCTTCTCGATGCGGAAGTGGTCGCGCTCTCCGTTGACCAGCTCGCGGTAGAGCTCATGGGCGCCGGGGACGTCGTCGGGGTGGACGAACTCGGTGACTTTGCGGCCGGGGCGGAAGAAGTCCATCCCGCCGAACATCCGGGCCATGGCGTCGTTGACGACGAGCACCTCGCCGTCGAGCCCGGCGATGCCCACCCCGATGACCGCGCCCTCGAAGACGGCCTGGAACTTGGCCTCGCTCGCGTGCAGCGCCTTCTCGGCCTCGGTCCGGGCGGCCATCGCGGCCCGCGAGATGGCCTCCTGCTCATCGCGCTCACGCTCGCGCAGCTCGCGGACGAAGCCCGCGGCGAGGGCGTGCTGCAGCCGCACACAGCGGGCGCGCGCCTCCTCGTCGGCGAGGGGCTCGTGGGAGGGCTCGTCGGACGGGCCTAGGAACGATTCACCGGATGGCCCGGGGAACGATTCACCGGATGGCTGGGAGAAGGGCGCTCCGGGCGACGAGCAGGACACCAGATGTGCGTCGATGACGCCCAGGATGGCGGGCAGCGCGTCGGGCTCGGTGCACTGGGCGTCCACCAGCGCGGCCCCGACCTCGTACGCGGCCTCGGTGTCGAAGGGGGAGGAGCCCAGGGCGGCGCTCAACCGGTGGGCCAGCGGCAGCAGATAGCCCTCGAACTCCTCGGGGGTCATCGTGGTGGCGGCCAGCGGGTGGACGGCCCGGCACCAGATGCCCGCGAATCGCCTCAGCTGATCGTTTTCCCTGGGGGCGGGGTGTCCGGCGGCGTCCCCGGCGCCGCGGTCACATCTCGGCCCGCCCGATTCGGAAGTCATATCGTGCGCTCCCCGGGGCAGCCGCCATGGGCTGTGTCCCTGTAGCCTGCCGCGTCCTCGCCTGTGGCGTCGATGCCCTCCGGCCGCCAGTCCACGTCCTGCACTTCCTTCGCCCTCTTCCGGCTTCCGGGGCCGCCCTCGGGTCGTCCGCGTCCTCGGGGAAGTGGAGCACGACGAAGAGCGGCACGGCAACCCGCTGCTGAGGCGAGATTACTGATCAACCGTTCGATGAGGAAAGGAAAAACGGAAAACTTCAATCCGGATCTGATCATGGTGACGGGCGCCGCCGGGAGCTGTCGAGCACCTGTCAGAGGCATCTGCCAGCGGCCCGAACCCCCTGCTGACCTCGGCCCTCCACAGGGCGGACCTTTGACAGCGCCTCGCCGAAACCCGTTCGGGAGACCCCGTTCTGGCGGAGCGCCAACCCCGGGCGTGAGCAGTCGAATTAGGAAATCCATCACGTCCGCCGCACTTGAACATCACACCGGGACACGGCGGCCGGGGCAGCCGTACCCGGGCCCGTACGCCCGCCCCCCGCATCCCGCGGATCGAAATCGGGGCAGCCTTTTCGCCCCCATGCGGTGAATTGCCATGAATAGGGGTACTCGGCCGCTGGATCTCCACAAGGAGGCAACGAGACACAAGGAGGTACGTCTCCTCGAGGAGGCACGACGACGCACCGGACACATAAGGACGCACGGAGTGACCCCATGGCCCACGACGGTCAACGGGCCACCGAGGCCCTGGACACGCAGGTGAGGGAGCTGGCCGGACGGGCCGGGCCGGTGCGGGTGCGGGACCGGCTGGTCGCGGTGGCCGATCCGCGCGATGAGGTGCTGGGCGCGCTGTCCCTGGTGGATCCGGAGGGCCGGGCCGATGAGCGGGCCGTTCGCGCGCTGGACCACGCCGCGACCTCGCTGGGCCTGGAGCTGGCCCACGTGCGCGAGCTGGCCGAGGTGGAGCTGCGGCTGCGGCGGGAGCTGGTGGACGACCTGCTCTCGGCCGCCGGCGACACCCGTGCGGCGGACGACACCCGTGCGGCGGGCGGCGGCAGCGCGGCCGCCGCCACCAGTGCGTACGCCCGCGCCGAGGCGGTCGGCCACGATCTGCACGGTCCGCACCATGTGATCGTGGTGCGCTGGACGGACCGCCCGGCCGACGATGTCTTCCTCAAGGCCGTGAGCCGGGCGGCCACCGGTCTCGGCCTGCGGATCCTGCCCGCCCTGTGCGCGGACACGGCGGTCCTGGTGGCCCAGGGCGCACCGGGTGAGCGGTCGCTGCATTCGGCGCTGAGCCGTGAGCTCGGCACCGGCAGCGGGGCGATCGGGGTGGGCGCTTCCTGCGCCACCCCGCACGAGGTGCCCCGCTCGTACCAGGAGGCGCTACGGGCGCTGGAGGTGCGCCGCCGTTCGCACAGCCCGTACGGCATGACGTGCTACGACGGGAGGTCGAGCGGTTCGTGCGGGAGTGGCTGGGCCCGCTGCTGGACTACGACGCCCGGCACCACACGGACCTGGTGGAGACCCTCTGCGAGTACTTCGACCGCGGCGGCAACTACAGCGAGACGGCGGCGGCGCTGGTGATCCACCGTTCGACGCGGCTCCCCCAGCTACCGCTGGGAGGTGCCCCCTACCGGCTCCAGCGCATCCGTGAGATCGGCGGATGCGATCTGGCGGATGTGGACAGCAGGCTCAACCTCCAGGTCGCCACCCGCATTTGGAAGATCCTGCGGTGCGGCCCCGAGTGAGCGGGACGTCGCCGGGCACCCGTGGCCGACGCAACGGCACCACAACCACGAGGCGGGATGGGCAATGAGCGACAAGGACAAGAGTGTGGCGCGCGCTCTGCTCGACCAGCAGGGCACGACCTTCGCCGCCGAGGCCGGGATCAAGCTCCGCGACACCCCCGGCCCGCTCTACCAGCTGCTGGTGCTCGCGCATCTGTTGTCCGCGCGGATCAGTTCCGACATCGCCGTCGCCGCCGCCCGCGCCCTGTTCGACGCCGGGATGCGCGACCCGCGGCGCATGGCGGAGGCCACCTGGCAGCAGCGGGTGGACGCGCTGGGCGAGGGCGGCTACCGGCGTTACGACGAGCGGACCTCCAGCCAGCTCGGCGAGGCGGCCGAGCTGGTGAACCGGGAGTACGGGGGCGATCTGCGGCGGATGCGCGAGGCCGGGGACGTGAAGAAGCTGCTGCAGGGGGTCAAGGGCATCGGGCCGGCCGGGGTGAACATCTTTCTGCGCGAGGTGCAGGGCGTCTGGCCCGAGTTCGCCCCGTACTTCGACGCCAAGGCGCTGGACGGCGCCGAGCGGGTCGGGCTGCCGAAGAGCGCGCGATCGCTGGAGGGGCTGGTGGCCGAGAAGGACCTTCCCCGGCTGGCCGCCGCCCTGGTCCGGGTCGCGCTCCACGCGGACGCAGCGCGGGAGGTGCGCGCCGCGGCATGACGCGGTCACCTCCTGAGCCCTCTCAGCGAACCGAGCGCCCTCAGCGGATGCCAAGCTCCTTCAGCACCCGCCGCTGGGCGGCGGTGGGCTTGGCCGGGAAGTAGAGGTAGCAGACGCCGCCGGTGCCCGAGACCACCTTGCCGTCGGCGTTGTACCGCTTCGTCCGCAGCCAGATATTTTCCCACTGCCGCCGCTTGTAGACGTGGCGGACCGCCTCGTTGCCGGCCGAGGCCGGGTCGTTGGCGATGACGTCGCCGTCCGCCGTGAAGCCGATGACGGTCATCAGATGGCCCGAGGTGCCGTACCCCGCGCCGTCCAGCTCGGTCTTGAGGAAGGACTGCGAGGTGATCAGCGGAATGCCGACCTCGATCAGCTTCTCGGCGTCGGCGAGCGAGCCGAGCCGGGTGACCACGCCCTGGAGATCGCGGTAGGTGGCGGCGTAGGCGGCGTTGAACGGCCAGTTGCCGCAGCCCTCGTACTGGTAGTCGAAGGTGAACCGGGCGGCGTGGCAGACCTGCGGATCGGCGTAGTCCGGGTTGACCCAGGCGAGGTCCTTCGCGGAGGGCTTGCGACCCCAGTACTCGATGATCATCTGCGAGGAGGTGGGGCTGCACCACGCCTCGCCGCCGTTGTCGTACTCCGGGTACTGGCCCTTGTGGATCTCCTGCGAATAGCGCGGTACGACGAGTTCGCGCCCCTTGGCCAGGCTCGGCGTCGAGGCGGGCACCTCGAACCGGTCGGGGACGTCCGAGCCCATCGCGCCGACCCGCCACACCGTGGGGGTGAGCGTGGTGCCGGGCTTGCGGTGGAGGGTGAGCCGCACCTGGTACTTCGCGAGCCGCAGCCCGCTCGCCGGGTCGTCGATGGAGAAGGTGTCGGTCCACACCGAGCTCTTGTCGTCGCTCTGGTCGTCCACCGAGGTGCGCCGGATGGAGGAGGCGCCGTCGTCGGAGGCCCAGCGGCCCATCACGTACCAGGGGGTCGCGGAGCCGTCGGTGTAGGTGCCCTTGAGCTCGATCTGGACCCAGGTGCCGGCCGGGGTGCGGGCGTTCCAGGAGACGATGGCCTCGGTCGCGGGCACGGAGAGGGTGCGCACCGGGGAGGTCCAGGTGGCGTACTCCCAGGCGGCCTTGGTGCCGGTGTGCGGATCGGTGTAGTCCACGCTGCCCAGCGGGCGGGAGATGACGATGCCGGGGCGGGCCCCGGCATCGGCGCGGACGCCCTTGGCGGCACCGGCCAGCCAGTCGGCGTGGCTGGTCCAGCCGTGGTACTCCGCGATCGGCTTGGCCTTCGAGCCCGCCGGGGCCGCGGCGTCCCCAGGGGCTTGTTTCACGGCGGGGGCCGGGCGGGCCGTTCCGGCGGCCGCGACCGCCGTCGTGGTGACGGCGGCGGCGCCCGCGACGCCGAGTGCGGCGGCGAGCACGGAGCGGCGGGGCGTGGATCCAGATCTGGTCATACGGGGTTCCCCCAGTCGTCGTCCGGTCCAGTGGGCGGCGGGTGCGCGACAGTCGCACAACTATGGCCGCTGCGAGTGGTCTCAGGCCAGTGATTCCCCCAGCGCCCGCTCCATCAATATTGGTGTGAACCAATGGAGTGAACGAGCCCAAAGGGCCGTATGGTGGTCCCCGATGCGAACTTACCGACCGGTTGGCAGCCTGGACGCGCTGGCGCGGCGCCTGCGTGCGCTGCCGCCGTCCTGCGGGCCGGTCCGGCTGGTCGCGGTGGACGGCCACGCGGGCTCCGGGAAGACCACCTTCGCCGGGCATCTGGCCGAGGCTCTCGGCGGCGCCCCGGTGCTGCACACGGACGACTTCGCCACCCATGAGGAACTCTTCGGCTGGGCCGGGCGGCTGCACACCCGCGTCCTCGCCCCGCTGGCCCGGGGCGCGGCCGCGGCTTACGCCCCGTACGACTGGGTGGAGCGCCGCTTCGCCACCGCCCGGCGGCGGCTGGACCCCGCGCCGGTGGTGCTGCTGGAGGGCGTGGGCAGCGGCCGCCGCGCGACGCGCCCGCGACTGGCGCAGCTGTTGTGGATGGATCTGCCCGAGCGGGACTCCTGGCGGCGCGGACAGCTGCGGGACGGACCGGGGATGTCCGCATTCTGGGACGGATGGCTGCCCGCCGAGCGTGCGCATTTCGCCGCCGACCCGTCCCGTCCGTACGCGGGAGCCTTGGTACAGCAGCGGAAGGAGGGGTATGAGGTGCTACCGGGACCCGCCGCGACCGGGGGAAACACCCCCTGGCCTCACACAGCGTGAGCCGATGCCCCAGACCGGACCTGACGCCGCCGCCCGAGGCATGACGCGTACCCCAACTCGGCTTGACCTGGGGCCCATACAGGTCTTACGTTCTCAATGTGCGACTCGTACGAGTCGTCCCACAACGCGAAGCCCCCGGTTGTTCCCCCGTGATCGGGGGCTTCGTCCTGTCTGGCGCCGGTTTTCCGCTGCTTTGCGCGGCCACTTCATCACCCTGAGTAACGACCCGGCCCAGACCTTGTGCGCCCCCTACACGCCCCCGCGCACACCCGTCCGGCCTTGTGTGATTGCGACGAACAACAGTGCGGCACCCTCGGCCCATGCGAGTTGCGCAGGTACGATGCGAAAGGGGCAGTCGCCCCTGCGGCATCCACGGGGGCAGCGGTTGTGGGGGACGTGATGAATTTCGGCACGCAGGGTTCGCACGCCCCGGCCGACCTCGCCTGGCTGCGAGCCGTCGATGCCTACACGATGGGCGCGTACGCACAGGCCGAGGAGGAGTTCCGGGCCGCCACCCGGCTCGATCCGGGAATGGCCGACGCCTGGCTCGGGCTGCACGCGCTGCGGGCCGACACGGCGGCGGCACTGCTGCGGATGTACCGGCACCGCGACCGCTTCGGCGAGCAGCGCGCCCGGCACCGCCGCACCCTCAACTCCTGGTACTGGCTGGGCTGGTGGGTCCAGCCGGTGCTGGAGACCAGCCGGGACCTGCTGCTCGCCCACGCCTCCCACTGGCTCGACGGCCGCCATGTGCCCGAGCTGGACCGGGCGCTGGCCGGCTGCCCCCCGGTCGAGGCCGATCCGCAGGCCCGCTTCCTGCACGCCTGCCGCGCCTATCTGGTCAAGGACTGGGAGCAGCTGGTACGCCACACCGAGCCGCTGCTGGACGATCCGTTCCTGGGCATCGAGGCCGGTCTGTTCGCCGGGATGGCGCGGGTCCGGCTGGAGATGTACAGCCAGGCCGAGCCGCTGCTCGCCGCCGCCTTAATGCGCTGTCGCAGCGAACAGCCCCAGCGCAAGGAGCTGCGCTACTGGCTCGCCCGCGCCCATGAGGGCACCGGGCGCAGCGCCGCCGCGCTCCCCCTCTACCGCGCGGTGCACCGCATCGACTCCACCTTCATGGACACCTCGGCGCGGCTGGCGGCGATAGCCGAGTCCGACGGGCTGGACGAGCCCGCGGACCTCGCCGCCGTATCGCTGGCCGGGGCCGGTGGCCAGGACTCCACGGACGGCCGGGACGCCACCGCCGCCGACCCCGCCGACACCCTGTCCGACGGCCGCGATCCGCGCGCCGCGGCCGAGGGCCCCGAGGGTCCGCCGCTGATGGGCCCCGCCGTGATGGGCGCGGGCGGCACGCGCGACCGGGCCGGACTGCCGTCCCAGCCCGGCCCCTCCGATCCGGTGCTGCTGGAGAGCGCGCTCCAGGAGCTGGAGCGCATGGTCGGCCTGGAGCCGGTCAAGCGGCAGGTGCGGGCGCTGTCGGCGCAGCTCCACATGGCGCGGCTGCGCGCCGGGCAGGGCCTGCCGGTCCAGCCGCCCAAGCGGCACTTCGTCTTCTCCGGGCCCTCCGGCACCGGCAAGACCACCGTGGCCCGCATCCTCGGCCGGGTCTTCTACGCCCTCGGGCTGCTCGGCGGCGACCATCTGGTGGAGGCCGGACGCGCCGACCTGGTCGGCGAGTATCTGGGCCAGACGGCGGTGAAGGCCAATGAGCTGATCGACTCGGCGCTCGGCGGGGTGCTCTTCGTCGACGAGGCGTACAGCCTGTCCAACTCGGGCTACAGCAAGGGCGACGCATACGGCGACGAGGCGCTTCAGGTGCTGCTCAAGCGGGCCGAGGACAACCGCGACCGGCTGGTGGTGATCCTCGCCGGCTACCCCGAGGGCATGGACCGGCTGCTGGCCGCCAACCCCGGCCTCGGCTCGCGCTTCACCACCCGCGTCGACTTCCCCAGCTACCGCCCGCTGGAGCTCACCCGGATCGGTGAGGTGCTGGCGGCGGAGAACGGGGACGTGTGGGACGAGGAGGCCCTGGAGGAGCTGCGCAGCATCAGCGGCCATGTGGTGGACCAGGGCTGGATCGACGAGCTGGGGAACGGGCGGTTTCTGCGCACGCTGTACGAGAAGAGCTGCGCGTACCGGGATCTGCGGCTGTCGGGCTGGAGCGGTACGCCGAACCGGGATGACCTCGCGACGCTGCGGCTGCCGGATCTGATGCAGGCGTACGGGGAGGTCCTGTCGGGCCGCGGTCCCATGTACCGCGACCCCCAGGACCCGCCCCTGGGATAGCGCGCATGCGGCGGGCTTTCCCCCACCCGCCCCTTCCCACACCCGGGGCTCCGCCCGGGACCCCGCTCCTCAATCTCC
>NZ_JBHYVB010000254.1:10875-14510 GCF_042750115.1 Streptomyces sp. NPDC059455 | reverse complement strand
GGGGTTAGGGCACCCCCTCCGGGGAACCGGCCTAGGTGGGGGATTATAACCACGGCGGCGGAGCCGCCGAGGACGATCAGGTCGGCCAGGGAGACCTTCTTGGCGCCCGAGTTGAACTCGCCCTGGATGTTCTCCAGGGTGCGCAGGACCTGGGCGAGCTCGTCCGGGTCGTTGACCTCCCAGCCGCGCTGCGGCTGAAGGCGGATACGGGCGCCGTTCGCTCCGCCGCGCTTGTCGCTGCCGCGGAAGGTGGACGCCGAAGCCCACGCGGTGGACACCAGTTGCGCGACGGACAAGCCGGACTCGAGGAGCTTGGTCTTGAGGACCGCGACGTCCTCGGCGTCGATGGCCTCGCCCTGGGCCTCGGGCAGCGGGTCCTGCCACAGCAGGGTCTCCGCCGGGACCTCCGGGCCGAGATACAGGGACTTCGGTCCCAGGTCACGGTGGGTGAGCTTGTACCAGGCGCGGGCGAAGGCGTCCCCGAACTCGGCCGGGTTCTCGTGGAAGCGCTTCGAGATCGGGCCGTAGATCGGGTCGAAGCGCAGCGAGAGGTCCGTCGTGAGCATCGTGGGCAGACGCTTCTTCGACGGGTCGTGCGCGTCGGGGATGATCTCCTGCGCGTCCTTGGCCACCCACTGGTTGGCGCCGGCCGGGGACTGGGTCAGCTCCCACTCGTAGCCGAAGAGGATGTCGAAGAAGTCGTTGCTCCACTGAGTGGGCTTGGTGGTCCAGGTGACCTCCAGACCACTGGTGATCGCGTCACCGCCCTTGCCGGTGCCGTAGGTCGACTTCCAGCCCAGGCCCTGCTGCTCCATCGAGGCGGCCTCGGGGTCGTTGCCGACGGCGTCGGCGGGGCCGGCGCCGTGGGTCTTGCCGAAGGTGTGACCACCGGCGATCAGGGCGACGGTCTCCTCGTCGTTCATCGCCATGCGGCGGAACGTCTCGCGGATGTCGCGGGCCGCGGCGATCGGGTCCGGGTTGCCGTTCGGGCCCTCGGGGTTGACGTAGATCAGACCCATCTGGACGGCGCCGAGCGGGTTCTCCAGCTCACGGTCGCCGGTGTAGCGCTGATCGTCGAGCCAGGTGGTCTCGGGACCCCAGTACACGTCCTCGTCGGCCTCCCAGACGTCGGCGCGGCCGCCGCCGAAGCCGAACGTCTCGAAGCCCATCGTCTCCAGGGCGACGTTTCCGGTGAGGATGAGGAGGTCGGCCCAGGAGATGGACTGGCCGTACTTCTTCTTGACCGGCCACAGCAGACGGCGGGCCTTGTCGAGGTTGCCGTTGTCCGGCCAGCTATTCAGAGGGGCGAAGCGCTGCTGACCACGGCCGCCACCACCGCGGCCGTCGCTGATGCGGTAGGTGCCGGCGCTGTGCCAGGCCATACGGATCATCAGCGGGCCGTAGTTGCCGAAGTCCGCGGGCCACCAGTCCTGCGAGGTGGTCAGCACCTCGGCGATGTCCCGCTTCACGGCCGCCAGGTCGAGGCCGGCGAACGCCTGCGCGTAGTCGAACTCCGCACCGAGCGGGCTGGCGACCACGGGGTCCTTGGCGAGGATCTTCAGGTTGAGCCGTTCCGGCCACCACTGACGGTTGCCGCCACCCTGGGTGGGGTGCGCGGCGCGACCGTGGGCGACCGGGCAGCCGCCCGACTCCTCGGTCTTCGCGTCGGTCACGATGGCATCGTGGTTCTCGGACATGGCGATCCTTCTGGAGAGTGGACCAAAGAGATGGGTCAGGTACTTGCTCACGCATCACGAGAAACGGGCAGAACGGAGTCCGGCAGGTGACCTCGCCCCGCGCTTCGTTGCTCAGTGGCCGTCGAACACCGTCCGGTGACGCAGGCGGAGGACTGTTCTTCACGAGCGTGTCGTGGAGACCGGCGCTCGCTGGTAGAAGCGGCTGGCGGGGACCAGTACTGTCCCTGTCGGGTCTTCGCCGTTCCCCCACGAGCCCCGGGCGCGTGGGGGGCCTCGAGGGCACCAGCGGAGCGATCTCCGCTCGGAGGTGGTGAGAAGTCAGGTCCGAGCGCGGGCTCCTGTGCCCGGCGCATCGACGTCACGCACCGCCGTGTCCGGCTCTGCCCGTGGCGTCTCGCGCTCATCAGGGTTCAGCGCGAGAAAAACGAAGCCCGCGAGTGCACCGCCGACACCTTGAGCTATGAGATATACCCACAGCGACGACCAGGAGAACAATCCGGCCACAGAACCGCCCACGGCAACAGCCGGGTTGAAGACCCCTCCTGATATGCCCCCCACTGCCACCGCACCTGCGAGGACGGTAAAACCAATGGCCAGGCCGTAGAAGGAATTCTGCGGGTGGTCGCTGCTGGTGGCGACATTGAGAACCACGTAGGCCAGCATGAAGGTCAAAAGTGCTTCCGCTACGAGAGCTGCTCCGATCTGACGCCCCGACAAGGAGACGGCTGTCACCTCATCCGGATCGACGACCCAGCGACCGATCAGTCCTCCCACTAGTCCGCCCGCCACCTGTGCCACCACGTAAGCCATGGCCTCACCCCCCTTGATGCGGCCTCTCACGAAGACGCCGAGCGTGACAGCCGGGTTGAAGTGAGCACCCGAGACATGGCCTCCGGCATACACCATCACCATGAGGGACGCGCCAATCGCCAAGGGCGCGAGGGCCGCATTGGACAGTACTGTCGCGGTGATGGTGAAAACCAGGAATAACGCGCCGATGAATTCAGCTAACGGTTTACGCAAAGCTATCCCTTTCGGGTGTTGAGTGGTCATGGGTTCCGGTTCCGCAGCTCACAGACGACACAAAAGGACTTGTGGCGGCCCGCAACGTTGAACCAGCGGTTCCGACCAACACCCTAGGGGGGATTGGCAGATCTCTCATCGGTCGAGCTCTTACGAAACACTGACATCGTTTCCCGCCGGGCGGAGGGCCGGCAACGGATCACGTCACAAGAGGCCCGGCAATCGACGAGGAACCGCATCAGCTCCCTTCGGCCCCCTGCGCCGGGCGAAGCGGTGCTGGAGAAGGGGCAGCTGGTGCTGCACCTTCAGGGCTGGCGGGACTACGCGACGCCCACCACCGCCGAGTGCAGGCAGCTGGACGGCACCCTGGCCACCGGGGCCCCGGTGGCCCACCTCGCCCAGGGCTCCGCGGCGTACGGCTTTCGGGTGATGCGCCTGGTCATAAGCGTGATTGCGGCCCAGGTGATCAGGCTCTCGGAGTGCTGGACGAGTCGTTCCCAGTCCCGGGCGTGACGGCGGGCGTGCATGATCCAGGCCAGCGACCTCTCCACGACCCACCTGCGGGGCAGGACGACGAATCCGGAGGTGTCCTTGGGGTGGCTGACGGTCTTGATCGTGAGGTTGAGGTGCCGTTTGGCCCAGGTCACGAGCTTGCCCGCATAGGCGCGGTCGGCCCAGCGGCCATCGTCGACCGCCTCACCTTCAACGGCACCATCATCGAGACCGGCACCGACTCCTACCGGCTCGCCGGCACACGAGCCCGAGCCGAGGAACCCGCCAAGGCCGGCTGACGACTGTGGCTTCCTGCTCGATGGCTCGCCCACCCGAGGGGGGCGATCCATCAGAGACTGGTTTGGACTGACGATTAGTTTTGCGCCGTGGGGGGGCGGCGCCCGGCGGGAGAAAAGCACCGGC
>NZ_JBHYVB010000254.1:0-10865 GCF_042750115.1 Streptomyces sp. NPDC059455 | reverse complement strand
ACGAGCCCGAGCCCCGCAACCCGCCCCGGCCGGGTGACGACTGGGGCTCCCTGCGCGTGGGGGCCCCCCCCGGCGGGGGGCGCGCCATCTCTCACTGGTAGCTACGGACGTATGGTTTGCCCCTGTGCGGTGCCCTCCACGGCCTGCACATACGCACCGGCTACCTCGGAGACAGGAGTACCGTCAGTCGAGTCCGCTCCCATGCTTTGCAGGGTCTCCTTGATCCACCCCGGGCTGATGAGGTTGATGCGCAGGCTCCGCGGCAACTCGGCAGCCGCATTGCGGACGAACCCCTCCAGGCCAGAGTTGATGAGGGCGCCCAGTGATCCACCCGCCAACGGAGTGGAGAAAGTGCCTCCGGTCAGCGTGACGGAACCGCCGTCCCGGAGATGACGCACGGCTCGTCGGGCCAGGGCAACCTGTCCCAAGAGCTTGCCTTGCACTCCTGCAACGATCTCGTCGTCCGCCACTGACGCCAAGTCCACCAGCGGGCCACTGGCGGCACAACACACCACCGCATTGAGGTCCGGCAACTCATCGAAGAGCGTATCCAGAGAGGAAGGATCTTCCAGATCCACCTTCACCGGTCCTCTGCGCGAAGCCTGCACGACCTGATGAGACGCCTCCAACGCGCTGGTGACAGCAGTGCCGACCGTTCCGGTCGCCCCGATCACAAGTACTTTCATGTCACTGATCTTGCCAGTAGCCGCACCCCGAGTGCCGTATTACCAAGGGGCCTGCCCGACCAAGGGATCTGGCCCCTACACGGGACCACCTGGTCTCACTGACGTCATTTCTCGTGAACAACAACGAGCCTCAAGATTGCCAGCTGCCCAAACCGACAGATAAACGCTGCTGCTTGAAGTGAACGAAGCCAGCCAGGCGCCTGTTGACTATGTTGCCGCAGCTCGACACGAGAGATTCTCCACGACGCAGACCTGTCCGCCTATGTCGGTCGTCCCGTCGGGGCCAGGGGCTGCCATGATTAGCGATCCGTTGCCCTGGGTGACCGCGATGGCCCGCCTCAACTGATCGGCGAGCAGGAGCGCTGCCGCGCCGGTGGCTTCGTCCTCGTCGATGCCGTCGCCACGGCCTGGGAATCCCCGGGCTCGGACTCGGCCGGTGGCCTCATCCTGCCAGGCCCAGGCGTATACCCACTCTCCTGGTTCCGGCACCGCCAGCGTTTCGACCTCCTGCATGCTGCCGTACCGCCGCAGCGTGCGCGGCGGAACCCACTCCGCTCGTGCTCTGATCCATGTGAAGCCGTCGGTGCGGCGCACGGGGATGCTCCCCATGGGAAGCTCCAGCGTTTCCAGGCCGAGGAGCCAGGCCACGCCGACGAGTGGGTATCCCGCGAACGGGAGCCGCACCCCTGGCGTATAGATGTCCACGACGCCGCGCTGTGCATCGTCGATGAACACGGTCTCACTGAGACCCAGTTTCTGGGCGAGAGCCTGTCTGGACTTCTCGTCGGGGAAGGCGCGGCCGTCGCGTACTACGCCCAGAACATTGCCGTGGTCACCGTTCGGGCCGCAGAAGACGCGAAGAAAGAGGACTTCAGGGGTCACCCAGTCATTCAAGCAGGCCATCAGATCACTGGCCCTCGCCTCGTGGCACCGCCTGGAGCGCGGCGAAGGCGACCTCTTGCGGTGCGGGGCGGTCAGGGTGCTGCTGGGGTCGTGTGGGTTCAGCAGCCGTTGAGGACGGAGGACAGGGAGTTCTTCTCGGCGGTGTCGACGGAGAGGCCGGCGTCAGCAACGATGACGTACTCGGCGACACCCAGTACCCCGTCCCGGCCGAGCGGCATCCGGCTCTGCTGAGGCCACTTCACCGAGGCGGTGCTGCCCGGCACCATGCCGCAGGTCTCGTTGATCTGAACCGTCGCTGCGATGATCGACCCGAAGACTTCACCGCCGGACGGCGTGAAGTGGTCCACCACCCCGTCCAGACCCAGATCCCGCCCCACACCAGCCCCTTCCGCCACCCCCGTGATCAGCATTCGGGCTGGACGGTAGAGGCGCCGGTGTACAGCGCAGGCAGATATCCGCGAAACAGTCCGGCCGGGCGGCGGACCTTGGTAGTGACGCCCGGACGAAGGCCGTCACTCTCCCCGTCAGGGCCTGGCGGTGACCTGCTCCGGTGACCAGCCGTCGTTTTCGGTGGCGTCGATCACCAGCCCGGTCTGCACCAGGTTTGGCCGGCTCGATGGCCGCCCCGTAGCGAGCCACGAACGCTGCTTCGTCGCCGTCCTCGTTGCTGGGAGGTTCGTCGTGGCCGGGGATCACTGCGGACAGCGGTTCGGACACCGTGTCGGCGTACATGGCAAGCTCCCCGCCCCCATAGGTGAGTACGTATCGCGATCCGTCGTCGCCGCCAAGGCGGGCCGGGCCGTCCGCGGGCAGCTGACCTCGTCAGAGAGCGCTGAGTTCGGGACAGTTACCGCTCCCGGACGGTGTAGGTCAGGTGCGTCACCCTTGGGGAGGGCTCCGCGCGGACCTGCTCCAGGGCCACGCGACCGGCGTCCACGCCCTCGAACAGGCGGATTCCGGAGCCGAACAGCACGGGTGACAGCGCGATCGAGAACTCGTCGATCAGGCCGGCGTTCACGTACTCCAGGATCGTCGCGCCGCCGCCCGCGATGCGGACGTCGCGGTCGCCGGCGGCCTCGCGGGCCTGGTCGAGGGCGGACTCGATGCCGTCGTTGACGAAGTGGAAGGTGGTCCCGCCCGGCCGCTCCCAGGGGTCACGCTTCTCGTGCGTCACGACGAAGACCGGCGTGTGGAACGGCGCCTCCTCCGGCCACATCTTCTCGCCGGCGTCGAACATGCGCTTGCCCATCACGCTCGCGCCGGTGCGCTCGAACGTCTCCCGCGCGATGTCGTTGTCGCGCCCTTCCTCGCCGCCCTCGCCGAGCTTCAGGTTCTCCCGGAAGAACCGCAGCGGGAAGATCCACTGCTGCAGCTCCATCCATAGCTGCCCCATCAATTCCTCGGGGGACTCGGGCGCGATGAAACCGTCCAGCGACATCGACACGCTGAAGAACACCTTCTCGGCCATCAGCTCTCCGCTCCCTTCCGGACGATCTCGGTGACGTACGCAGCCAGGTTGCTCAGGGTCTGCTGGCCGCCCTCGATCGCGTGGTACTTCTCGACCGCCTCGTCGCGCAGCTCCTTGGTGGGGAACAGTGTCCGCATCTCGATCCGGGTCGCCGCACCGTCGGGCTCGAACGTGAGGACCGACTCGAAGGCGTTCGGGTCGTCGCGGGTCTCACCGTGGAGCATCGCGATCCGCTCCGGCGGGGCGAGCTCGGTCCAGGTGATCCACTCTTGGTAGTCCGTTCCGTCCGGTCCGTGCATCACGAAGTCCCACTCTCCGCCGACGCGGAACTCGAAGGACCGCGTGGTGGTGGTGAACCCTTCCGGTCCCCACCATCGCGACAGGTGTCGGACGTCGGTGAACGCCTCGAACACCAGCTCCCGTGGGGCGTCGATGATCCGGGAGATCGCGATCTCGCGGTCGGCTGTCGCCGCCTGCGCCGGCGTTCCTTGTTCTGGCGTGCTCATCAGCTACTCCGCTTTCCTTGTCTGCTTCAGGTCCTGCACATAGGCGTCCAGTCGGTCGAAGCTCTCGTTCCAGAACTGCTCGAAACCGCCGGTCCACTCGTGGACCGGTCGCAGCCCGCCGGCGTCAAGGCCGTACAGGCGCTGCTTGCCTGCCCTGCGGTCCCGCACCAGCCCGACCTCCCGGAGCACCCGCAGGTGTTTGGACGCCCCCGGCTGGGTCATCCCCAACTCCTGGGCCAACTCGGTCACCGACCGCTCACCCGCCCTCAGCAGCACCAGAATCTCCCGGCGCTGCGGCTCGGCGATCGCGTTGAAGACGTCCGACGTCGTCGTCGCTCGTGCCATGGGCCGATCGTATGCCGATATCGGCATACGTCAAGCTGAAGGAATCAGGCGGGTCTCGGGTGGCGATCGCGACCCTTGTCGGCGGCTGCGGAATCCGAGCGATGACAGACCCCTGTGATCGGCGCGACTGACCTGGTCCAGGCGGAAACCGTCACGCTTCGTGTTCGCAGAAGTGAGTTCTGAGAGATCGCGAACCCCGGCGAACCGTGTCCGGTTTGTCCCCGATCTTCGTTCTCATAACCTCTCGCAAAACATCTTTCGCACAAAGCCCTTCGCGATAGGTTCCGCGACATGCCGGAGTCCGCCGAACCGGCCACCGTCGTCGAACAGTTCGATTGTCCCGCCCTGTGAGGTGCCCGCCGGAAGCACCTGCCGCACCCGCGGCGGCAAGGTCGCCCCGAAGTACCACACCCCGCGCTTCATGCTGGTGCCCCAGCTCCGCGCCGAGCTGGAGGTGAAGACCCCCTCCGACCGCGGCCCCGGCCGCGCGTGGGAGAGGGGCCCGGCCATCGACGCCGCCGTCCCGGAGGCCCGGGCGAAGCCCACGCGGGTGGGGTACGCCCGTTGCAGTACCGCCCAGCAAGAGCTCCAGAGCCAGCTCGACGCCCTCCAGGAAGCGGGCTGTGACCCGGTGTTCTCGGAGAAGA
Source organism: Streptomyces sp. NPDC059455 (assembly GCF_042750115.1). Lineage (NCBI taxonomy): Bacteria > Bacillati > Actinomycetota > Actinomycetes > Kitasatosporales > Streptomycetaceae > Streptomyces > Streptomyces sp. NPDC059455. The sequence continues at coordinate 6,310 of NZ_JBHYVB010000254.1, read as the reverse complement.
TCAGCACCCGGGTCAAGATCCGGCCCGAGTTCGTCAAGACGATGGACTTGGCCCGCACCATCAAGAAGGCCGTCCCCCACCAGCGGGTGATCTTCACCGTGCACGAGATGAAGCGCCTCGGCCGCGGCGCCGCCGAACTGCTGACCATCGCCGAGGACCTGCGCCACCACAACACCCAGCTCGAACTCCTCACGGGCCCCGTCCAAGGGGTGTACGACCCGTCCGGGGACGGCGCCGCCCTCTTCGCGTTCTTCGCCGGCATGGCCGAGTCCGAGCGCGAGTACATCCGCGAAAATCCGACGATGACGACCGTGATCTGATCGCGCTGCGTCGTACGGACGTGCACCGGCTGGGCATGGCCGTGCAGATCTGCACGGTCCGCTATATCGACCGCTTCCTCGGTGAGGACCCGCTCACGGTGCCGTGGGAGGTCGTGGAGTACCTGGCCGAGCAACTCGACATTGAGGACGCCTCGTGCGTGAAGCAGTACCCGGAGCGCCGCAGGACACCGTACGAGCACGCACAGGAGATCCAGCAGCGGTTCAGGTACCGAGACTTCACCGACCGGAAGTGGGGACGGGAGTTCCGTGGCTTCCTGTACGGGCGGGCTTGGACGCACGCCGAGGGGCCGGTGGCGCCGTTCAACCACGCGGTGACGTGGCTACGTAAGAACCGGGTCGCTCCGGGCCCTGATCAAGGGCAGGGGGACAACGCCATGGGCGTCATCCCCCTGCCCCGGCGCTGATGTCGCGGCAGGCTCAGGGCCGGCGGCCTGCCGGTGTCCGCCGGGGGCGTCGGCCGGCATGACTGCGGCCTTGATCGGCCTCGGGAAAAGCATCGGTGCAGCGGTCAAGACCGGCCGCGGCTCGGCGACTACAGCTGAGCTGCGTCAGTCCAGGCAGAACTCGTTGCCCTCGGGGTCGGTCATCACGATGAAGCCGGCGCTCATCGGGGGAGCGGGCTCGTAGCGACGTACCCGCGTCGCTCCCAGCGCGACGAGCCGGTCGCACTCGGCTTCCAGTGCCGCCATCCGCTCCTCTCCCTGCAGTCCGGGAGCCGCACGGACGTCGAGGTGGACGCGATTCTTGGCGGCCTTGTCCTCCGGCACCTGCTGGAAGAACAGCCGTGGGCCGTGCCCGTCCGGGTCCTCGATGGCCGATCTCGTGTTGCGCTGCTCCTCCGGTACGCCGACCCGCGCGAGGAAGTCGTCCCACGCGGCCAGCGGTTCGGCGCCCTCGGGCAGGTCGACTCCGGGCGGGCCGGGGTGGACGTAGCCCAGTACGTCGCGCCAGAAGGACGACAGCGCCCGCGGGTCGTGGGCGTCGAAGGTGACCTGGATGTGGCGGCTCATCGGGTTGCTCCGTTCGTAGCGGGTTTCGTGTGCAGGTAGAGGTCGCGCAGCAGGCAGACCTCGGACAGGTGGTGGATCAGCTCGCGGTGAATGTGCAGCACCAGATCGGCCATGGGCACCTCGGGGAAGGGCTCCTTCGCGCCGATCGGGGCCCGGAGCGCGGCGTCGCCGACGCTGCGCACCCCGGCCAGCCAGATGTCGAGCTGGGTCTCGAGCTGGTCGAGCGCGGTGGCCGCGCTGCCGGCGTACTCCCAGGTCTCGTACGACGCCGCCGGCCCGCCGAAGTGCGCCGCGTTGCGCGCGGCGAGCACGCCGACGATGACGTGACCGAGTCGCCAGGCGATCGTGGTGAAGGCCGCCGGGACCGGCTGCGGGAAGGCGAAGTCGATCGTGAAGTCCCCGGCACCGGCCTGCACGGGCGCCGTCCAGCTGCCGCGTGGCCGCACGGTCCAGGGGTCCGGCACCGGCGACCAGAAGTACTCGTCGTCGGTGAGGCCCTCGAGCCGGGCTCGGATCTGATGGTTCCAGTGGACCTCCCACTGCTCGCGCAGCGTCCGGTTCCAGTCGAGTTCGTCTGCGTCCATGGAGCCACCGTGACACCTCTTGCGGACAGGATCGGTCCGCTGTCTCTGGGCATGGACGTGGCGAGCGGGGATGAGCGGGGTACGACGGAGCGGGTGCTCACCCTGCTCGGGCTGCTGCAGCAGCGCCAGGTCTGGACCGGCCCCGAGCTCGCCGGCCGGCTCGGGGTCACGCCGCGCACGGTGCGGCGTGATGTCCAGCGGCTGCGCACGCTCGGCTATCCGGTGTACGCCAGCCAGGGTGTCGGCGGCGGCTACCGACTCGGCCCGGGGCAGGACCTGCCGCCGCTGCTTCTCGACGACCAGGAGGCGATCGCCACCGCGGTCTCGCTGCTCGCCGGCGCGGGTGGCGCGGTCGCCGGCGCCGGCGACGCCGCGCTCCGGGCACTGACCAAGCTCGACCAGGTACTGCCCACCCGGCTTCGGCATGAGGTGCGCGCGCTCTCCGGCTCGGTGGAGTCCTTCGGCGGAGGCCGCACGCCGGTCGACCCCGAGGTGCTCATGACGCTGGCCAGAGCCCGCCGCGACGAGGTCGAGGTCGGCTTCGACTACCCGTCCGGGAGCGAGGTGCGACGGCGGCGGGTCGAGCCCTACCGCCTGGTCGCCTCCGACCGGCGCTGGTACCTCCTCGCCTACGACCTCGATCGCGACGACTGGCGCAGCTTCCGTGTCGACCGGATGACCGACGCGTCCGCACGGACCTGGCGCTTTTGCCCGCGCGCGGCGCCCGACGCAGCGACGTACGTGCAGGAGGGTGTGGCGAGCCGGGTCTACCCGCACCAGGCGCGCTTCCTCGTGCACGCGTCGGCCGACACGGTGCGCGCGCAGATTCCAGCGTCGGCGGCCGTCGTGCGACGGCGGGGGAGCGAGCTCTGCGAGGTGCTCAGTGGCGCCGCCAGCCTCGACTTCGTGCTCATGCACGTACTCCTGCTGGGGCACGACTTCGAGGTACTCGACCCTCCGGAGCTCGGAAGGCGCTGTCGCGCGCTGGCGGAGAGACTGCTGTCGGCCGGTGAACGATCTCACCGGTGCCCGACATGGAGGAGTCATGAGCCGCGACCACGCCAGCGCCGAGGAGCGCCGCTGTCCTGAGCACTTACGTTTCCGGCCCGGATATCCCGGAAACCTCACCACGCGCTCCTCGCACATCTTCGGCTCGGCTCAACGCGAGGCCCCCTTGGCTACGCCATGGACACAACGCGGCTGCCGACGTCACACTGCCCACCCTGTCACCCACGGGGAGGCACTTGGAGGCGCAACGTCGACGCCCACCAACCGAGACAGACGCCCGGATCCTCGGAAAGACGGCAATCATCAGCTTCCCCGTGGAAGTGAGACACCGACGAAGGTGGACACGGCCTTCGCCGCGTTAACCCAGTGTGCCCCGCGGACGCGTCGGCCAGCGCCCCCACCGTCGCCACCGAAGAAGTCATCCGCGCCGCCCGCGACCTGCTGCCCGACCCCGGATAACCCCTCCTCGCGTCACAGGTGTGGGCATAGCTGTGAGATCGACTACGCCAGCCCGTGGGGACGGATCGCGTGGCGTCGTGCCGTCGTTCGGCAGGTAGGGCATCGCCAGGACTTCGACGCCGCGTCCGGCGTTGTACGTCGGGTCAGGCACGGCCCTCAACGTGGGGTTGCCGTAGTACCTGGGAAATTTCGGGCGGATATGGCTGGCCAGCGGCGATGACGCAGCCAGCTCAAGTAGGTGGCTGCTGGTCAACCGAGCGGGGTGAACTGCCGAGTGATGCGGTTCCAGAGAATCCGGGGCACACCCGCCCACAGGTTCGGCAGCCGCTGTTCGATGCGGATCTCCTCAGTTCGGCGCCTCCATCGGCGTCGCCGTCACCGGTTCGATCGTGGCCGGCACCGGCCCCGGCTTCATCAACTCAAGCCACGCCGCCTGGGCCGTCCTCGGAGGCTGCGGACTCGCCGCGCTCGCGCTCGGCCTCATCTCCACCAGCAGCTGGGCCAAGGCCACCGCCGCTCGCAACGGCCAGCGCCTCGCCACCGCACCGATCCCCGAAACTCAGGGCCACCCTCTGCCCAGCCGATCCGCAGACCCCACCTGAGCCAGGAACCAGCAACGCGGTGCCACTCACGACCAATGACCCTATTCCGCTTGGATTCGATCTTGAACGATGGAGGCTCCTCGATGACCGCTCCCGCCCTGCAGACCACCCGCCGCTGCCCGTACGCGCCCCCGGAGCAGCACACCCGCATCCGGGATACCGATTCCGGGATCTCCCAAGTCACCCTGCCCAGCGGCCAGGTCGCCTGGGCCCTGAGCCGGCTTGAGCACATCCGGGCCATGCTCACGGACCCGCGGTTCAGCTCCGACCGCCGGAATCCGAACTTCCCCCAGTTCACCCGCGAGCGGCGCGCCTTCTTCCCGCGCCGATCGCTCATCCACTTGGACGCGCCCGAGCACGGTCCCGCTCGCAAGGCCGTGGTCGGCGAGTTCACCGTGCGCCGCATGGCCGACCTGCGCCCGCGCATCCAGGAGATCGTCGACGAGCACATCGACGCGATGCTGGCCGGGCCGCGCCCCGCCGACCTCGTACAGGCCCTCTCCCTGCCGGTGCCGTCCCTGGTCATCTGCGAGCAGCTCGGCGTGCCGTACCACGACCACGACTTCTTCCAGACCCGCAGTAAGGCCCTGCTGAGCCGCGACCTCACCGCCGAGGGCAGGAAGCAGGCGCTCACGGAGCTGCGCGACTACCTCAAGGACCTGATCGCCAAGAAGGCCGCCGATTCAACCGACGACCTGCTGGGCCGCCAGCTCGCCGAGGGCAACGACCCCGAGGACGTTGTGTCGCTGGCCTTCTCGCTGCTGCTCGCCGGGCACGAGACCACCGCCAACATGATCTCGCTCGGCGTGGTGACGCTGCTGGAGCGCCCGGAGGAACTGGCGGCGCTGCGCGAGGACCCGGCGCGTACCCTGCCCGCGATCGAGGAGTTGCTGCGGGTCTACACCATCGCCGAGATCGCCAACTCGCGTGTCGCCGTCGAGGACGTGGAGATCGGCGGCGTAACCATCCGGGCCGGCGACCCCGTCCTGGCGCTGAGCAACGCGGCGAACCACGACCCCTCGGCCTTCGACGAGGCGGACGAGATCAAGCTGGACCGGGGCGCCCGCAACCACGTCGCCTTCGGCTACGGCATCCACCAGTGCCTCGGCCAGAACCTGGCCCGGATGGAGCTGCAGATCGTCTTCGACACGCTCTTCCGCCGGATTCCGACGCTGCGGCTGGCCACGCCCGCCGACAAGCTGCCCTACAAGGACGACGCCCTCATCTACGGCCTCCACGAGGTACCCGTGACATGGGAGGAGCCGGCATGACCAAAATCGTGGCAAATCTCGACCGGTGCGTCGGAGCGGGCCAATGCGTCCTGACCGACCCCGACGCGTTCGATCAGAGCGAGGAGGACGGCACGGTCGTCGTCCTCCAGGACACCCCGGCGGACGACGAGGCGCTGAAGCGGGCCCGGGTCGCCGTCGAGATCTGCCCGAGCCGGGCCCTGTCCCTAATGGAGTAGCCGTCGGCGCGTCGCGCGGCCATGGTGGCTTTTGTCCGCTTTCATCGGAAGCGATGGTCACCATGTCCCGCGCCGCCACCGCGTCGGCGTGGCCGCAGCCCGGGTACGACGCCGGCCACTCCTACTGCAACTCGCACAAGTCGATCGTGAACGCCGGCACCGTGCAGACGCTGCGGAGACCCTGGCTCGCTGAACTCATCCCCAGCCGGTCCAACCTATCCGTACAAGGAGCTGATCCGTCGGCTCACGGCGAATAGATGCTCGCTCTGCGAGCGGCCCGGCAAGGTGGAGGCCCGCCACGTGAAGTCGCTCAACGACCTCCAACGGGCCGGTGACCCGTCCTCCGACTGGGTGAAACTGATGGCCGAGCGCCGCCGCAAAGCCCTTGTGGTCTGCGGCAGTTGCCACGACCGCATCCACCGGAGCCCGCCGATATAAGGGCTCGCAGGGAATCAAGGTGTTGCTTCGCGTGATGCGGCTCGTTGTTGTGATATGAGCGTCTCCGATGAGGTCCGTGGTCAACTCGTGGTCAAGTTCGGGGTGTTGTTCCCGCATCTGGACGAGCGGCAGCGGCGGTTGATGATGGGGGCCGAGGCGCGAATTCTGGGGCACGGCGGTATCCGGGCGGTCGCGTGGGCGGCCCAGGTCAGCGAGACGACGGTCCGTAAGGGTGTGGACGAGTTGGAGGCCGGCGAGGAGCCTCTGGGCCGGATACGCAGGTCCGGTGGTGGCAGGAAGAAGGTGGTGGACCTTGATCGGGGTCTGCGGCCCGCGCTGCTGGCACTGGTGGAACCTGACGAGCGGGGCGATCCGATGTCGCCGCTGCGTTGGACGGTGA
>NZ_JBHYVB010000253.1:0-14543 GCF_042750115.1 Streptomyces sp. NPDC059455 | reverse complement strand
CGGCCCGCCGCGGCGGCGCTCGCCCCCCCCCCCCCCCGCGGGGGGGGGGGGGCCCGCGATGTGGGGCCCCCGCTGGCCGGGGTGAGCGCGGCGTACTACACCCGGCTGGAGCAGGGCCAGTCCACCGGCGCCTCGGACGGAGTGCTGGACGCGCTCGCCCGCGCGCTGCGGCTGAGCCAGGACGAGCGGGCGCACCTTGGCAACCTGGCCCGTCCGCCGCGCGCCGGGCGCCGCCCCGCGCGGCGCGCCGAGTCCGCGCGCCCGGCGACCCGGCGGCTGCTCGCCGCGATGGACGGCGTACCGGCCGTGGTCCTCGGTCTGCGCTTCGACGTCCTGGCGTGGAATCCGCTGGGGCACGCCCTGATCGCCGGGCATCTGCCCGCCGACGCGCCCGAGCGCCCCGACGGCCGGCCCAACACCCAGCGGATACTGTTCCTCGATCCGCACACCCGGGAGCTGTATCCGGACTGGGAGGGCGAGGCGCGGCGCGCGGTCTCCTCGCTGCGGGTGGTGGCCGGGGCGCACCCCGACGACCGGCGGCTCGCGGAGCTGGTCGGCGAACTGGCCATGAAGAGCGGGGAGTTCGCGGCGCTGTGGTCGCGCCACCCGGTGCGCCGGTGCGCCTTCGGCACCAAGTCCTTCCACCACCCGCTGGTGGGGCCGCTGGAGCTGGACTTCGAGATGACCCGGCTGCCGGACTCGGGGGGCCAGGCGCTGCTGATGTACGGGGCGGAGCCGGGGTCGCCGTCGGGGGCGGCGCTGCGGCTGCTGTCGAGGGAGACCGTCGCGTTCTACGCCCCCTGATGCGCCCTTGTCGGGATCTTTCATCCCACGCGACCCTAGCGCCGTCGAGTTGGGGAGGGGATCGTTCCATGGCATGCGCATCCGCGGGCCCCCGTCGGAGGGTGGCGGCACCGGCCGCCGTCGTCGCGGTGGTCCTGGTGGTCTTGTCGCCCGCTCAGACCGTTCCCGCGCAGGGGGTCCAGGCCACGGGCGGGGCGGGGACCCACGGCTATATCGTCGCCCTGAAGCGGGGCCCGGGAGCGCCCGTGGCGGCGTCCGGGGCGGGCCGGGCGCTGATCGAGCGGTACGGGGCGCGGGTGCGGCGGGTCTACCGCACCGCGCTCAACGGCTATGCGGTACGGGCGAACGCGGCGCAGGCCGGGCGGCTGGCGGCCGATCCGCGCATCGCCTCGGTGACCCGGGACGAGCGGGTGTCCCTGCGCTGGTCCCGAGCGCGGTTACCGGCCCCGCCGCGCGGCCGGGCGCGGCCGCCGTGGGGTCTGGACCGGATCGACCAGCCGGACCGGCGGCTGGACGGGGCGTACACCGCGCCCCGCGGCGGCGGGCGCGGCACCACGATCTATGTGATCGACTCCGGGGTCCGCACCTCCCATGAGGACTTCGGCGGCCGGGCCCGCTCCGGCTGGGACTTCGTGGACGACGATCCGGTGGCCGAGGATGGCAACGGCCATGGCACCCATGTGGCCGCCACCGCGGCGGGCACCCGCTACGGGGTGGCGAAGGAGGCCGCGATCGTGGCCGTCCGGGTGCTGGACGACCGGGGCGAGGGCACCATCGCGCAGGTGCTGGCCGGAATGGACTGGGTGCTGCGACACGCCAGGCGGCCCGCGGTGGTCAATTTGAGTCTGGGCTCGGCGTCCGCCACCCCGCTGCCCGAATGGGACGCGGCGGTGCGGGCGGGGATCGCCGCCGGTCTGGTCTTCACCGTGGCGGCGGGCAACCAGGACGGGCCCGCGGCCTCGTTCTCGCCGGGCCGGGTGCCGGGGGCGCTCACGGTGGGCTCGACCGACCGCGCGGACCGGCGTTCGGGCTTCTCCAACTGGGGCCCGGGAGTTGACCTGTTCGCGCCCGGCGACCGGATCGTCTCGGCGTCGAACGCGAGCGATACGGCGGCCAGGATGCTGTCGGGCACTTCGATGGCGGCCCCGCATGTCGCGGGCGCCGCCGCGCTGTATCTCGCCGGCCATCGCTTCGCGACTCCGGCCCGGGTGGGGGCCGCGCTGACGGCCGGGGCGAGCAAGGGCCGGGTGCGCGGCGCGGGTCCGGGTTCGCCGAACCGTCTGCTGCGGGTGGCCAACTGACGTAACAACAGAACGCGTCGAGTGGACGGCCCCGCCTACGGGCGGGGCCGTTTCATGTACCCGGCGTTACGAACCGGTAGTTAACGGGAACCCGGATTGTCTCCCCATTCCGCAGGGGAAGGCTTTCCACGCGCGCCCCCCATGGCCGACCTCATCCGCCCACCAGAGTGAACGCGGACAGGAGCTGTCATGCCCGCAACCCAACGCCCGGCGGCAAAACCGATACAAAGGACAAAAGCCGCCCCCGCGTCTCCATCCGCACTGCCGTCAGGTGATCCTATGATCGGTCGCATTCCCATTCTGGATATCCGCCCGCTGATCGACTGCGGCCGCCGCCCCGCCAAGGCGGTGGTGGACGAGACCTTCGAGGTCAGTGCCACCGTGTTCCGGGAGGGTCATGACGCGGTCAACGCCAATGTGGTCCTCCGGGATCCGTCCGGCCGCTCCGGCCCCTGGACCCCGATGCGTGAACTCGCCCCCGGCACCGACCGCTGGGGCGCCGAGGTCACCCCCGGCGCGCCCGGCCGCTGGACGTACACGGTCGAGGCGTGGAGCGATCCGATCGCCACCTGGCGCCATCACGCCCGCATCAAGATCCCGGCCGGGATCGACACCGATCTCGTCCTCGAGGAGGGGGCCCGGCTGCATGAGCGGGCCGCGGCCGGAGTGCCCAAGAACGACGGCCGGGAGGCGGTGCTGGCGGCCGTCGACGGACTGCGCGACGAGCGCCGCCCGGTGGCCGACCGGCTCGCCGCCGCCCTCGCGCCCGATGTGACCGACGCCCTCGACCGCCACCCGCTGCGGGAGTTGGTCACCTCCTCGCGCCCCATGCCGCTCCAGGTGGACCGGGAGCGCGCGCTGTTCGGCTCCTGGTACGAGCTCTTCCCGCGCTCGGAGGGCGCCAAGGTGACCGAGGGGCGGCGGCCGGTCAGCGGCACCCTGCGCACCGCCGCCGAGCGGCTGCCCGCGATCGCCGCCGCGGGCTTCGACGTGGTCTATCTGCCGCCGATCCACCCCATCGGCACCGCCTTCCGCAAGGGCCCCAACAACACGCTCTCCGCGGGCCCCTTCGACGTGGGCTCGCCCTGGGCCATCGGCTCGGCCGACGGCGGCCATGACGCGATCCATCCCGACCTCGGCACCATCGAGGACTTCGACCACTTCGTGGCGCGCGCCCGGGAGCTGCGCATGGAGGTCGCGCTGGACTTCGCGCTCCAGTGCTCCCCGGACCACCCCTGGGTCTCCCAGCACCCCGAGTGGTTCCACCAGCGCGCCGACGGCACCATCGCGTACGCCGAGAACCCGCCCAAGAAGTACCAGGACATCTATCCCCTCGCCTTCGACCGGGACTTCCACGGCCTGGTCCGGGAGACCGAGCGGGTGCTGCGCTTCTGGATGGCGCACGGGGTGCGGATCTTCCGGGTGGACAATCCGCACACCAAGCCGGTGATCTTCTGGGAGAAGGTGCTCGGCGACATCCACCGCTCCGCCCCCGATGTCCTCTTCCTCTCCGAGGCGTTCACCCGCCCGGCGATGCTGAACGCCCTCGGCGCGGTCGGCTTCCACCAGTCGTACACCTACTTCACCTGGCGGAACACCAAGCAGGAGCTCACCGACTACCTCACCGAGCTGTCCGGGGACGCGGCCGCCTGGATGCGGCCCAACTTCTTCGTCAACACCCCCGACATCCTGCACGCCTACCTCCAGGAGGGCGGCCGTCCCGCGTTCGAGGTGCGGGCCGTGCTCGCCGCCACCCTCTCCCCCGCCTGGGGCGTCTACGCGGGCTACGAGCTGTGCGAGAGCACCCCGGTACGGCAGGGCGGCGAGGAGTACCTGGACTCGGAGAAGTACCAGCTGCGGCCGCGCGACTGGGCGGCGGCCGAGCGCGAGGGAAGAACGATCACCCCGCTGCTCACCCGGCTGAACCGGGTGCGCCGCCGCCATCCCGCCCTGCGCCGGCTGCGCAACCTCAGATTCCACCACGCCGACAACGATTCCGTCATCGTCTACTCCAAGCGCGCGGGCGACTCGTGTGTGGTCACGGTCGTCAACCTCGACCCTCACCACACCCAGGAGGCGACGGTCTCGTTGAACATGCCGGAACTCGGCCTCGAGTGGCATGAGTCCGTCCCGGTGCGCGACGAGCTCACCGGCGAGACCTATCACTGGGGCAGGGACAACTATGTGCGCCTGGAGCCGGGGCGGGATATGGCTCCGGCGCATGTGCTCTCCCTGCGACCGTCCTCACCGATCGGAGGGTCACCCACAACATGATCGTCAACGAGCCCGTACCGGACACATTCGAGGACACGCCCGCGGGCGACCGCGATCCCGACTGGTTCAAGCGCGCGGTCTTCTACGAGGTCCTGGTCCGCTCCTTCCAGGACAGCAACGGCGACGGCGTCGGCGACCTCAAGGGCCTGACGGCCAAGCTGGACTATCTGCAGTGGCTGGGCGTGGACTGCCTGTGGCTGCCGCCGTTCTTCGCCTCACCGCTGCGCGACGGCGGCTACGACGTCTCGGACTACACCGCCGTGCTGCCTGAGTTCGGGGATCTCGCGGACTTCGTGGAGTTCGTCGACGCCGCTCATCAGCGCGGGATGCGCGTGATCATTGACTTTGTCATGAACCACACGAGTGATCAGCATCCGTGGTTCCAGGAGTCCCGCGGCGACCCGGACGGACCGTACGGCGACTACTACGTCTGGGCCGACGACGACAAGCAGTACCAGGACGCGCGGATCATCTTCGTCGACACCGAGACGTCCAACTGGACCTTTGATCCGGTACGTAAGCAGTACTACTGGCACCGCTTCTTCTCGCACCAGCCGGACCTCAACTTCGAGAACCCCGCCGTCCAGGAGGAGGTACTGGCCGCCCTGCGCTTCTGGCTGGACCTGGGCATCGACGGATTCCGGCTCGACGCCGTCCCATATCTGTATGCCGAGGAGGGCACCGACTGCGAGAACCTGCCCCGGACGCATGAGATGCTCAGACGCGTCCGGGCCGAGATCGACGCCCACTATCCGGACACCGTGCTGCTGGCCGAGGCCAATCAGTGGCCGGAGGACGTCGTCGACTACTTCGGCGACTTCTCGGCGGGCGGCGACGAATGCCATATGGCCTTCCACTTCCCGGTGATGCCGCGCATCTTCATGGCGGTGCGGCGCGAGTCCCGCTATCCGGTCTCGGAGATCCTCGCCAAGACCCCCGCCATCCCCTCCGGCTGTCAGTGGGGCATCTTCCTGCGCAACCACGACGAGCTGACGCTGGAGATGGTCACCGACGAAGAGCGCGACTACATGTACGCGGAGTACGCCAAGGATCCGAGAATGCGCGCCAACATCGGCATCCGCAGACGGCTGGCGCCCCTGCTGGACAACGACCGCAACCAGATCGAGCTGTTCACCGCGCTGCTGCTGTCCCTGCCCGGCTCGCCGATCCTCTACTACGGCGACGAGATCGGCATGGGCGACAACATCTGGCTCGGCGACCGCGACGCCGTGCGCACCCCCATGCAGTGGACCCCCGACCGGAACGCGGGCTTCTCCTCCTGCGATCCGGGGCGGCTGTTCCTGCCGACCATCATGGACCCGGTCTACGGCTATCAGGTCACCAATGTCGAGGCGGCCATGAGCAGCCCGTCCTCGCTGCTGCACTGGACCCGCCGGATGATCGAGATCCGCAAGCAGAACCCCGCCTTCGGGCTCGGCTCCTTCACCGAGCTGCCGTCCTCCAACCCGGCCGTCCTCGCGTTCCTGCGCGAGGCCCCGAGGACCAGGGACGGCGAGGACGACCTGGTGCTGTGCGTGAACAACTTCTCGCGCTTCGCCCAGCCCACCGAGCTGGACCTGCAGTCCTTCGCCGGCCGCCATCCGGTCGAGCTGATCGGCGGGGTCCGCTTCCCGGCCATCGGCGAGCTGCCGTATCTGCTCACCCTGGCCGGGCACGGCTTCTACTGGTTCCGGCTGCGACGCAGTGAGGTGATGGGGCACTGGGCCGACTGAGGCGCCCCGAAGGGGCGCGGGGCTGTGTCGATGTGCGGCTCCGCCGCGTGGGCGCGACCAGCCACGATGGCGCCGCAGACGGTCGAAGGCAGTTCGGGGCACAGGGGCTCCGTCCCGACCTCGGGGTCTGGGGCGGAGCCCCCACGCGGCGGAGCCGCACATCGACGCTGCGCGGGAAGGGGCGGGGAGGGGAACAGCCCGCCGCAGGCGCCAAGACCGCCGTGTGGTTTCGGCCAGCGCACGGCCCCCGCTCCGGGCATCGCCCCTCCGTACGCGTCCATCTCGGGCGCGTACGGGCGTTTTCGACCCCCCGTCATGGGCACTCTGTACTCACACCGTCACCGGCGGGCCCGATGGCGTTCACCGGGCTCGCCGTACGGACGATCCTCGCCCGACACGTCCCGCACCGTCGCACAGTCAATGCCGCAATCCGGGACACTTTGCCCTGATCTGTCGTGTGCCCGGGGAAAGGACGCGACGCCATGCCGGAAGCTCCGCTCTCCCGGGGGGCACATCACCCGCCGACCGCCGTACCGCGGGACCAGCCCCCACCGGCCGCGGCCCGCACCGCCGCGGCCGCGGGCCCGCCCGGGCTGCTCACCTCGCTCGCGCCACTGCTCGCCGAGTGGCTGCCCCGGCAGCGCTGGTTCGCGGGCAAGGGCCGTCCCGTCACCGGCTTCGCGCTGGTCTCCGCGACCGAGCTGCTGCCGTGGCGGGCGAGCGGCGGCACCCCCGGGCTGCTCCATCTGCTGATCCGCGCCCAGCAGCCGGAGCCGCCCGACCACCGGCACGGCTTCGGCTGCGGCCACCGGCGCGGGGCGGCGGCCAGCGACTGCTACCAGCTGCTGCTCGGGGCGCGCCCCGCCCTGCCGCCGCCGCTCGCCCCCGCGCTCATCGGCCGGCCCAGCGGCGGTCCGCTGGACGGGCAGACGGTGTACGAGGCGCTGGCCGACCCCCGGCTCACCACGCTGCTGCTGGAGCGGCTGCGGATGCCCGGACGGCTCGGCCCGCTGCGCTTCGTACGGGAGCCGTCCAGCGCGATCCCCTCCGCGCTCGCGCCCCGGGTGATGACCGCCGAGCAGTCCAACTCCTCGGTGGTTTACGGCGATACGTTTATTCTCAAGCTCTTCCGGCGGGTCAGCCCCGGCACCAACCCGGACCTGGAACTCCCCCTCGCGCTCGCCCGCACCGGCTGCGTCCGGGTGCCCGCGCCCGCCGCCTGGTTCGAGGCCGAGCCCCCGGCCGAGGGCGCCGGGCCACGGCCGGAGCCCTTCACGCTGGGGGTGCTCCAGCCCTTCCTGGCCGGTTCCCGGGACGGCTGGCAGCTGGCGCTGGACGCCCTGGCCACCGACGGCGACTTCACCGACGCCGCCCGCGCGCTGGGGCACGCCACCGCGGAGGTCCATCTGGCGATGGCCCGCGCGCTGCCCACCTCCGTGTTGCGCCGTCCGCAGATCGAGCACCTCGCCGCCGCGATGAGCGAGCGGCTCGACTCGGCCGCCGCCGCGGTGCCCGCCCTTCAGCCGTACCGCACCGCGCTGCACGGCGCGTACGAGGATCTGGCCGCGCTGGGGCGCGCGGGCCGCACCTGGGCGGCCCAGCGCATCCACGGCGATCTGCACCTGGGGCAGGCGCTGCTGACCGGGGACGGCGGCGGAGTGGGCGGGCGGTGGTCGCTCATCGACTTCGAGGGCGAGCCGTCCCGTCCGCTGGCGGAGCGGCGCCGCCCGCAGCCGCCGGTGCGCGACATCGCGGGCATGCTGCGGTCCTTCGACTACGCGGCGGCCGTGGGCTGCCATGAGCGCCCGCAGGAGTGGGCGGGCCGCACCCGCGCCGCGTACTGCGCGGGCTACGCGGAGGCGTCCGGCACCGATCCGCGCGACGAACCGGAGCTGCTGCGCGCCCATGAGACCGACAAGGCCGTCTACGAGGTGCTCTACGAGGCGCGGCACCGCCCCGACTGGCTGTCCGTCCCGATGACCGCGATCCACCGCCTGGCCGCCACCCGCGCCTGACACCGGCCCGGCCGGGGCGGTCCACCCCGGCCCGGCCTCCTTGCCCGCCGTTCCCTCCGACACCTCCGACACCTCCGAGACCCCCGGGAGGACCACCCCGTGACCGCACGACCGCCGTCCGGCCAGTACCCGTCCGACGAGGGACCGGGCCACGCGCCCGCCGCCACCGGCGCCACAACCGGCCCGGCGGTCCCGGCGACGTTCCGCTCCGGCCGCCCCCATCCGCCCGCGCACCCGAGCTCCGAGGCCCGGGTGTCCTACGGCTCACCGCCCGTGCCCCGGGCGCCGCGCGCGGGCGAGGAGCGGCAGGAGGAGGACGGCGGCGTGGGCGGGCCGTCGCGGGTCGCCGGGCGGCCCGTGGCCGGGGGTGGCGCGGGCCCCGACGACGTGGTGGAGGACGAGCGGGGGGTTCGGGCCGCGCCCGCGCCGGCGGACGAGGACCGGCGGCGGCTGTTGGCCGGGGCGCATCACGATCCGCACGCGGTGCTCGGCGCCCACCCGGTGCGCGGCGGGGTGCTGTTCCGGGCCCTGCGCCCGTACGCCCGGTCGGTGACCGTCGCCGCCGCCGGGCTGCGCGCGCGGCTGCGGGCCGAGGGGGACGGGCTGTTCTCCGGGGTGCTGCCGCTGCGGGAGATCCCGGACTACCGGCTGCTGGTGGCGTACGAGGACGCCGAGCTCGAGCTGTACGACCCGTACCGCTTCCTGCCCGCCATCGGCGAGCTCGATCTGCACCTCATCGGCGAGGGCCGCCACGAGCAGCTGTGGCGGGCGCTCGGCGCACGGCCGATGATCCACCAGGGCGTGGCCGGCACCCGCTTCACCGTATGGGCGCCCAATGCCCTCGGGGTGCGGCTGACCGGCGACTTCACCTACTGGGACGGCACCGCGCTGCCGATGCGCTCGCTCGGCGGCAGCGGGGTGTGGGAGCTGTTCCTGCCCGGCGTCGGCGAGGGCGCGCGCTACAAGTTCGAGATCACCCGGCCCGACGGCGGCCACTCCCTGCGCGCCGACCCGATGGCGCGGCGCACCGAGTGCCCGCCCGCCACCGCCTCGGTCGTCCACGCCTCGCACCACGACTGGGGCGATGACGCGTGGATGGCGCGGCGCGAGGGCGGGCGCGTCCATGAGCTGCCGTTCTCCGTCTACGAGGTGCATCTGCCGTCCTGGCGGCCGGGGCTGACCTACCGGCAGCTCGCCGAGCAGCTCCCCGCGTACGTCAAGGACCTGGGCTTCACCCACGTCGAACTGATGCCGGTGGCCGAGCACCCCTTCGGCGGCTCCTGGGGCTACCAGGTGACCGGCTTCTACGCGCCCACGGCCCGCCTCGGCACCCCCGACGACTTCAAGTACCTGGTGGACGCGCTGCACCGGGCGGGCATCGGGGTCATCGTGGACTGGGTGCCCGCGCACTTCCCGAAGGACGCCTGGGCGCTGGCGGAGTTCGACGGCCGTCCGCTGTACGAGCCCGCCGATCCGCTGCGGGCCGCGCACCCCGACTGGGGCACGCTGGAGTTCGACTACGGCCGTACGGAGGTGCGCAACTTCCTGGTGGCGAACGCGGTCTACTGGTGCGAGGAGTTCCATATCGACGGTCTGCGGGTGGACGCCGTCGCCTCCATGCTCTACCTCGACTACTCCCGCGAGCCCGGCCAGTGGACGCCCAACGCGCACGGCGGCCGGGAGAACCTGGACGCGGTCGCCTTCCTCCAGGAGATGAACGCGACCGTCTACCGCCGCTGCCCCGGCGTGGTCACCATCGCCGAGGAGTCCACCGCGTGGGACGGGGTCACCCGCGCCACCCACCATGTGGGCCCCAGCGGCTTCGGCGGCCTCGGCTTCGGGCTGAAGTGGAACATGGGGTGGATGCACGACTCGCTGGCCTACCTCGGGCACGAGCCGGTGCACCGCGCCTATCACCACCACGAGATGACGTTCTCGATGGTGTACGCGTACAGCGAGAACTATGTGCTGCCGATCTCGCACGACGAGGTGGTGCACGGCAAGCGGGCCCTGGTGTCGAAGATGCCCGGTGACTGGTGGCAGCAGCGCGCCACCCACCGCGCCTACCTCGGCTTCATGTGGGCCCACCCGGGCAAGCAACTGCTGTTCATGGGCCAGGAGTTCGCGCAGGGCGCCGAGTGGTCGGAGGCGCACGGCCCCGACTGGTGGCTGCTGGACCCGTCGTACTCCGCCGAGCCCGACCACCGTGGCGTCCGCGATCTGGTCCGCGACCTCAACCAGGTGTACACGGCCACGCCCGCGCTGTGGCAGCGGGACGCCGACCCCGAGGGCTTCTCCTGGATCGAGGGCGATGCCCGCGAGGACAACGTCTTCGCCTTCCTCCGCTACGACGCCGACGGCTCCCCGCTGCTGGCCATCAGCAACTTCTCCCCGGTGGTCCGGCATGAGTACCGCGTCGGGACGCCGGAGGCGGTGCCGGTGTGGCGCGAGGTGCTGAACACCGACGACCGGCGCTACGGCGGCGGTGGCGTGGTCAACGCCGAGCCGCTGAAGGCCGAGCCCACGGGGTGGCACGGCCGTCCGGCCTCCATCCTGCCGGTGCTGCCGCCACTGGGAACGATCTGGCTGCGGCCCGCCTGAGCCGAGACGGACGTACGCCCCGCTTCACGGCCTTGCCTCCCGTCAGCTTCACGGCCTTGCCTCCCGTCAGCCGTCGGACCCGCCCAGCCCGGTGAGGCCGTCCCGCACCCGGTGGGCGTCGGGGTGGCCGAGGGAGTCGAACCGGGTCAGGGCCCGCTGCCAGCTGCGGCGGGCCCCGGCCCGGTCCCCGGCGGCGAGCTGGGCGCTGCCGAGCCGGTGCAGCGACTCGGCCTCCCGGACCCGCTCGCCCCGGCCGCGCCGCAGGTCCACCGCGTGCCGGTAGCAGCTGATGGCCTGCTGGTGGTCGCCGACGTGCTGATGGGCGTAGCCGAGGCTGTCCCAGGCGGCGGACTCCCCGCGCCTGTCCCCCGCCTGCCGCAGCATGGTCAGCGCCTTCTCGCAGTGGACGAGGGTCTGCTGAAAGTCGCCCAGCATGGCGTACGCCCAGCCGACGTTGTTCAGCGCGTACGCCTCGCCGCTGCGGTGGCCCGCCGCCCGGTACAGCTTCAGGGCGCGCAGCGCGTGGTGCAGCCCCTCGTCGAGGCGCCCCTCCCGCTCGCTGGCCAGGTTGAGCGCGCCATGGGCCAGGGCCTGCCCGATGGCGTTGCCGGTCTCGCGGTGCAGGTTCAGGGCGCGCACCAGATGGCCGCGGGCCCGGTCGTAGCGCCCCATCCGCAGATCGGCGAGGCCCAGGGCATAGCAGGAGTGGGCCTGACCGGCGAGGTCGCGGATGCGGTGGGCCGAGCCCAGGGCGGTCCGGTGCACGGTGCGCTGGTCGTGCCAGTGGCCGCGCTGGTCCAGGAACTCCGTCAGCGACCAGGCCAGTTGCCAGGCATGGGTCTCGAATCCGGCCTCCGCGGCCTCCTGAAGGGCCGCCATCAGCGCCGGACAGGTGACGATGAACCAGAGCAGCGCCTGGCCGTGCCCCGCGAACTCGCCGACGCTGACGCCGGGCCGAACCGGTTCGACCGCGATCGGCTCCCGGTGCGGGGTGAAGGCCCTCCCGGCGGCCACGGCGGTGTGCAGATAGTGGTCGAGCATCCGGTGCAGCGCGGTGCGGCGCTCCTCCTGAGTGTCGTACGCCTGGGTGAGCTCCATGGCGTAGGCGCGCAGCAGATCGTGGAAGCCGTACTGCCCGGGGGTGCGCTCGGTGATCAGATGCGCCCGGGTCAGCTGGATCAGCAGCCGGCGGGCCTGCGGCACCGGGATCCCCACCAGGCTGGCGGCCGCGGGGGCCGCGATATCGGGGCCCGGGTGGACGCCCAGCAGCCGGAACAGCCGGGCGGCGTCGGCGCCCAGGGTGTGGTACGACCAGGAGAAGACGGCCCGGACGTCGGTGGTGGCGTCCCCGCCCTCGAACGCGTCGAGGCTGCCGCGGGCGTCGCGCAGCTCCCCGGCGAGCGCCTCCAGGCCGAAGCGGGGGTGGGTGGCGGCGCGGGCGGCCACGATGGCGAGCGCGAGCGGCAGCCCGGCGCACACCGTGATGACCTCCTCCACGGCCTCGGGCTCGGCGGCCACCCGCTCGGCGCCCACCCGGCTGATCAACAGTTCGCGCGCCTCGTCGCGGTCGAGCAGATCCAGCGGCAGCGGCTGGGCCTGCTCGGCGACGACCAGGCTGGTGAGCTCGTTACGGCTGGTCAGCACCACCAGACAGCCAGGGGAACCGGGCAGCAGGGGCCGCGCCTGCTCGGCGTCCCGGGCGTTGTCGAGCAGGATCAGCATCCGGCGGTCGGCCAGCAGGCTCCGGTACAGCGCGGTCTGCGCCTCGAGGGTCGCGGGGATCCGGTGGGCGGGCACCTGGAAGGCGTCCAGGAAGCCCCGTACGGCCTCGGCGACACTCATGGCCGAGTCGGTGGGGCCGAAGCCGCGCAGATTCACATAGAGCTGGCCGTCGGGGAACCGGTCGCGGACGCGGTGGGCCCAGTGCACCGCGAGGGTCGTCTTGCCGAGGCCGCCGCTGCCCGCGATCACGGTGATCCTCGCGGCCGTGGGCGCCCGTCCGCCGCCCCCGCCGTCACCCTCGCCCGTGCCCGTGCCCGTGCCCGTGCCCGCGGGCAGCAGGGCGTCCAGCCCGGCCAGTTCGCGCTCGCGGCCGGTGAAGTGGGCGACGTCGGAGGGGAGTTGCTGGGGTACGGCGGTGACGACGGTGATCTGGTCGGGGGCGGTGGCGGGCCTGCCCGTGGGCTCGGCGGCGGGGTCGGCGGCGAGCTCGGGGGCCTCCTCGGCGGGCGGGATGCCCTCCGGGGCGGGCGCGGCGGCCGGGGCGGATGCCGCGTCGGGCGGCGTGGGGGGGCGGGGGGGGGGGGCGGGGGGGCCGGGGGGGGCGGCGGGGGGGCCGGGGCGGGGGGGCCCGCGGGCGCGCCGGCCCCTGGCGGGTCGGGCGGCGTCGGCGGCTCGGGCGCGCTCCCGTACGCGCCGGACGGCCCGGAGGGATCCCCGGACCGGCTGTCCCGACCGTCCCGACCGTCCCGACCGTCCCGGCCATCGTGGCCGTCCCTGCCCTCCCGGCTGTCCTCGAGCGCCTGCCGGTGGAGCCGCTGCAGCTCGTCGCCGGGCTCGATGCCCAGCTCCTCGACATACCTCCGGCGGGTGGAGCGGAACAGCGCGAGGGCGTCGGCCCGTCTGCCACAGCGCCGTAGCGCCTCCATCAGCAGCGCCACCGAGCGTTCCCGCAGGGGGTGTTCGGCCACCAGGGCGGACAGCTCCGCGGCGGCCTCGTGGTGGCGTCCGGAGCGCAGATCGATCGCGGCGCACTCCTCGACCGCCGCACGCCGCTCCTCCTCCAGACCGGCGCCCAGGGTCTCGGGCAGCCAGCCGCCCGCGACATCCGCCAGCGCGGGCCCGCGCCACAACTGCAGCGCGGCGCGCAGCAGTTCCCCGGCCCGGGCCTCGGCGGCCACGGCGGCCTCGGGCTCCCCGGTGGCCCCGGCGTCCTTGGGAGCCTCCCGCGCGGCCCGCACCAGATCGCGGAACCGGTGCAGATCGACCTGCTCACGCGCGACGGTCAGGGAGTAGCCCTTCGCCGAAGTCGTCAACTCGGCCCCGGGCAGGGCGGACAGGATCCGCCGCAGCTTGGAAATCTGTACCTGTACGGCGTTTCGCGCGGACCCCGGCGGATCCTCGCCCCATACTGCCAACACCAGCCTGTCGACGGACACCACGCGGCCGGAGGCCATCAGCAGCATCGCCAGAACGGACCGCTGCTGTGCGGCGGTCGGCCCCTGCGGACGCTCGCTCTGCCATATTCCGACCGGTCCCAACAGGCGAAACTCGGTCCCATCCACACATTGCCCCCCGTTGGTACCAGAGATTTCACTGTGACCACTTGGAAGCCTACCCACGGGTTCGGGTCAGCGAGGCATCAGCGGTATATCAGCGGCTCGTAGCACCCTACGAGTGTTCGAGGGCCCCACGGGCACCAGAAGCTCTCCCCGGTCACCGCTGGCAGCGGCGGCCGGACCGGAGCTCTCCGGTCTCCGGGCCCTCTTCCGACGATGAACGGGGGACGGTATGGCAGTGAGGTGCCGAGGAGGCGGCTCATGACCACCGCAGGAGGAACACGGAGCACACCACGGATCGGCGAACTCGTCTACGACCTCGAACGCGAGGCCATGGGCCGGGTCGCCTACGTGGACACCGGCGGGAACATCGCCTGGGTCAAGCCACTGCGCGAGGGCCCCGAGTGGACGGCCCTCCCGGAACAGCTGCGCCGCGCGCCGGACGGCGAGCGGTAGGAGGTGTCCGGCGGGTCGTGACGCCTGCGGCGGGCCGCTCCCCTCCCCGCCCCTTCCCTCAGCTGGGGCTCCGCCCCAGAC
>NZ_JBHYVB010000252.1:0-14643 GCF_042750115.1 Streptomyces sp. NPDC059455 | reverse complement strand
GCTGCTGGACGTCAATAGCGGCACCGCCCGGACGGTCCGTGTCCCGCTGGACCACCGGCGGGGGCGCGCCCCCCCCCCCCCCGCCCACCCCCCCCCCGGGTGGGGGGGGCCCCCCGGCCGGGGGGGGGGGGGTGCTGTGGGGCGGCCGGGGTGTGCCGCCCCGGCCCCATCGCCGTACTGCACCCAGACGGCCTCAGCCGAAGAAGACCTCGGCCTCGGCGTAGAGCGAGGGATCGACCGTCTTGATCCGTGCGGTCGCCTCGGCAAGCGGTACCCGGATGATGTCGGTGCCGCGCAGCGCGACCATCTTTCCGAAGTCCTCGTCCCGGACCGCGTCGATGGCGTGCAGCCCGAAGCGGGTGGCGAGCCAGCGGTCGAAGGCGCTGGGCGTGCCCCCGCGCTGGACATGGCCGAGGACGGTGGTGCGGGCCTCCTTACCGGTGCGCTTCTCGATCTCCTTGGCCAGCCACTCGCCGACCCCGGAGAGCCGGACATGGCCGAAGGAGTCCAGCGTGTCGTCCTTGAGGACGGCGTCGCCGTCCCTGGGCATCGCGCCCTCGGCGATGACCACGATCGGGGCGTAGCGGATCTTGAAGCGGGATTCGACCCAGGCGCAGACCTGGTCGACGTCGAAGCGCTGTTCAGGGAGGAGGATGACATTGGCGCCGCCGGCGAGCCCCGAGTGCAGGGCGATCCACCCGGCGTGACGGCCCATCACCTCGACGACGAGCACCCGCATATGCGATTCGGCGGTGGTGTGGAGCCGGTCGATGGCCTCGGTGGCGATGTTGACGGCGGTGTCGAAGCCGAAGGTGTAGTCGGTGGCGGACAGATCGTTGTCGATGGTCTTGGGGACCCCGACACAGCGGAGGCCGTAGTCGCCGGAGAGCCGGGCGGCGACGCCGAGGGTGTCCTCGCCGCCGATCGCGATCAGCGCGTCGACCTCCTGCTTGGCCAGGTTCTCCTTGACCCGGCGGATACCGTCCTCGCTCTTGAGGGGGTTGGTGCGGGAGGAACCGAGGATGGTGCCGCCGCGTGGCAGGATGCCGCGCACCGCGCGGATGTCGAGGGGAACGGTGTCGTTCTCGAGAGGGCCGCGCCAGCCGTCCCGGAAGCCGATGAAGTCATAGCCGTATTCCTGTACGCCCTTGCGTACGACGGCGCGGATGACCGCGTTGAGCCCGGGGCAGTCACCGCCGCCGGTCAGCACTCCGACCCGCATCGTTTCTTCCCTTCTCCCGTGGAATCCCGTGATTGGGCCCGGTACGGAGAGCCACGCTAACGGTGATCCAGGTCACACGGGATGGGGCGTCGGACGATTCCCGTGCGGATCAAGGGAGTTGGTTTTGAACTTCACCCGTACGAGGGGGTGCCGCTGTGTCACCGGCCTCGGCCGGACGACGTCAGGCGTCGTCCAGGCCGCGCTCGATGGCGTAGCGGACCAGCTCCACGCGATTGTGCAGCTGGAGCTTGCCGAGGGTGTTCTGGACGTGGTTCTGCACCGTGCGGTGCGAGATGACCAGCCGCTCGGCGATCTGCTTGTACGAAAGCCCCTTGGCCACCAGCCGCAGCACCTCCGTCTCACGCTCGGTGAGCTGCGGGGCGGCGGGCTGGTCGGCGGCGGTGGGGGCGGGCTCGCCCGCGAGCCGCCGGTACTCGCCGAGCACCAGGCCCGCGAGGCCGGGGGTGAACACCGGCTCGCCGGCCGCCGTGCGGCGCACCGCGTCCAGCAGTTCCTCGGTGCTGGACGACTTCAGCAGATAGCCGGTGGCCCCGGACTTGACCGCCTCCAGGACGTCCGCGTGCTCACCGCTCGCGGAGAGCACCAGCACCCGCAGTTCGGGGCGGTCGGCGAGCACCTCCTTGCACACCTCGACCCCGGGCAGCCCGGGCAGGTTGAGGTCGAGCACCAGGACGTCGGGCCCCGCGGCCTTGGCCCGGCGGACCGCCTGCGGTCCGTCCCCGGCCGTGGCCACCACGTCGAACCCGGCCTCGGACAGGTCCCGGGCCACCGCGTCGCGCCACATCGGATGGTCGTCGACCACCATCACCGTCACCGGGCGGCCGTCGTGCTGAGCGGTCATCGTGCCGCTTCCCCCTTCTGCTTCGCCTTCTTCGCCGACGCCTTCGGAACCGTCAACTCCACTTCGGTGCCCTGCCCCGGCGCCGAGATCCACTCGGCGGTGCCGCCGAGGTCGCGCAGCCGTCCCCGGATCGACAGGGCCACCCCCAGGCGGCCCTCCGCCTCGGCGTCCGCCAGCCGCCCCTCGGGAATGCCGGGGCCGTCGTCCCGTACGGTCACCATCACCGCGCCCGGCTCGTCCTCCAGCAGGATCCAGGCATGGGCGTCCTCCCCGGCGTGGACCCGTACGTTGTCCAGCGAGGCGCCGACGGCGGCGGCCAACTCCCCGGCGACGCCCGCCGGGAGGAGCACCGGGGCGCCCGGCTCGGAGAAGGTGACCCGGGAGCCGGCGTGCGGGGCCAGCAGGGCCCGCAGATCGCAGGGGCCGCCGTCGGAGCGCTCGGGGTCGGGCGGGCAGGGCGGGACCGGCGGGTCGTCGGCGTCCGGGTCCGCCGCGTCCGGCAGGGCGCCCCGGTCGGCCGCGGCCTCCGTCCCCTCCCCCGTGCGCGGCCGGGCCACCAGACCGGTGGAGACCAGGGTGCGCAGCGCGATCTCCTGCTCCCCCGCCATCCGGCCGAGTTCGGCCGCCTCGCCGCCGATCGCGGCGCCGCGCCGCTGCACCATGGCGAGCACCTGGAGCACGCTGTCGTGGATGTCGCGGGCCAGCCGCTCCCGCTCCCGGGTGGCCGCCTCGATGCGCAGCGCGCGGGCGAGGGTGCGCTCACTGGCGCGGGCCACCTCGATCACATAGCCGATGCCCACGCTCGCCACCCACACCAGCG
The DNA here is from genome assembly GCF_042750115.1 of Streptomyces sp. NPDC059455. Taxonomy (NCBI): domain Bacteria; kingdom Bacillati; phylum Actinomycetota; class Actinomycetes; order Kitasatosporales; family Streptomycetaceae; genus Streptomyces; species Streptomyces sp. NPDC059455. Next base: position 11,739 of record NZ_JBHYVB010000252.1, on the reverse strand, counting down.
ACAGCATGTGGACGGTGTCCTGGGCGAATCCGCCGCGCTCGATCACATTGGCGGCGCAGACCACGGTGGAGGCCGAGGCTCCCCAGCGCCAGCCGCCCTTGATGGCGAAGCCGAGGACCGCGCCCATCGTCCATATGGAAGGCAGCGTGGGCGTGCCCTCGGCGATCCGGTCGTGGCTGTCCACGAGCGGGGTGAGCAGAATGCCGGTCACCGCGATGCCGAGGTCGCCGACGAGGAACCGCCGGGTGCAGCGCTCGGCCGAGGCGACCATCCGGAAGGTGAGGGCCGTCCACAGCGTCAGCACCGCCATGTAGACGACGGCGCCGATCGGATGGTCGTAGTCGTCGAAGGAGTAGACGCACAGGCCGAGCGCGTAGAGCAGGGTGAGCACCCGGTAGGCGGTCAACGCCTGCCACAGCGGCTGCTCGACGGACATCCGCACCACGCGCTCGCCCCCGGCGCGCTCCCGTCTGGACCGCTCCCTGGACCGCTCCGTCAACGTCCCCCACCCCCCGGTGCCGGCGCGGCTAGGCGCCGGACTTGTGTTTGTCCTTCTCCTTCTCGGCCTTCTCCTTCTCGGCCTGCTTCCGGGCCGCCTCCGCCTCCGCGATCTGCCGCTTGGCGGCGGTGGCGTAGACGTCCACGTACTCCTGGCCGGAGAGCTTCATGATCTCGTACATGACCTCGTCGGTCACCGAGCGCAGGATGAAGCGGTCGCCGTCCATGCCGTGGTAGCGGCTGAAGTCCAGCGGCTTGCCGATCCGGATGCCGGGCCGCATCACCTTCGGCATGACCTTGCCGGGGGGCTGGATCTTCTCGGTGTCGATCATCGCCACGGGGATCACCGGGGCGCCGGTCGCGAGCGCGACCCGGGCCAGACCGCCCGGCTTGCCCCGGTAGAGCCGTCCGTCGGGCGAGCGGGTGCCCTCGGGGTAGATGCCGAAGAGTTCACCGCTCTTGATCACCTCGATGCCCGCCTTGATCGCGGCCTCGCCGGCGCCGCGCGAGCCCGAGCGGTCCACCGGGAGCTGCCCGACGCCCCTGAAGAAGGCCGCCGTGAGCCGTCCCTTGACCCCGGGGGTGGTGAAGTACTCCTGCTTGGCGATGAAGGTGACCTTGCGGTCGAGCACCGCGGGCAGGAAGAAGGAGTCGGAGAAGGAGAGGTGGTTGCTCGCGAGGATGGCCGGACCCTCGGCGGGGACGTGCTCCAGCCCCTCCACCCAGGGCCGGAAGGTGAGCTTCAACGCGCCACCCACCGACAGCTTCATTGCGCTGTAGAACAACCGGGACCTCCTGTATCCGACGAGGAGACCTTAACCTGCCTACCCCGTATGCGGCGCGCCGCGTACGCTGAGGACGTCGAGCCCGCTTCCCCAGCGAACGGAGATCCGTGGTGCCGCTCCTGCCCGGAGCCGAGCCGTTCCGCCACGACGGCGGAGAGATCGGCGTCCTCGTCTGTCACGGATTCACCGGCTCCCCGCAGTCCGTGCGGCCCTGGGCCGACCATCTCGCGGCCCGTGGTCTGACCGTCTCACTGCCGCTGCTTCCCGGCCATGGCACGCGCTGGCAGGATCTCGCCGTCACCGGCTGGCAGGACTGGTACGCGGAGGTGGACCGCGAGCTGGGCAGGCTCTCCCGGGCCTGCGAGCGGGTGTTCGTCTGCGGTCTGTCGATGGGCGGGGCGCTCGCACTGCGGCTGGCCGCCCAGCACGGCGCGGCGATCAGCGGCGTGGCCGTCGTGAATCCGGCCAACCGCATCCACGATCCGCTGGCCGTGGCCCTTCCGGTGCTGCGTCATCTGGTGCCGTCGGTGAAGGGCATCGTGAGCGACATCGCCAAGCCGGGCGCGCAGGAGTCCGGCTACGACCGGATGCCGCTGCACGCCGTGCACTCGATGCGCCGCTTCTACCGGGTGGTCGACGCCGAACTGCCGCAGGTGACCCAGCCGCTGCTGGTGATGCACAGCCCCCAGGACCATGTGGTGCCGCCTGCCGACTCCGAGCGCATCCTGAGTCAGGTGTCCTCGCGGGACGTCACCGAGCGGCTGCTGGAGCACAGCTACCACGTGGCGACGCTGGACCACGACGCCGAGTTCATCTTCGAGGAGACGGACACGTTCATCACCCGGCTGACGGCGGGTATGGGTGAAGACACCACCCGGACCGGCCTCGGGAAGGGCAGCGGAAGGGAGGGGGCGGCGGCCAGTGGCTGAGCGCGACTCGAATGAGAACGAGGCGGACGCACGGCGGGACGACGACGCCGCCTTCGCCGCGATCGTCGCCGCGTACGGGGAGGAGCCGGAGGACCCGCCCGGCGCCGAGCGTTGGCCCGCCGCCGAGAACCTCGACGAGGAGCGGGACCGGGACCGCCGTTCCGCGGCGGACGGCGACACCGATGCCGACGCCGACGGGTCCGGTGACGGCGAGGCGGCCACGGGCGGGCTGACCAAGCCCGACAAGACCGGGAAGCCGGGCGGCTTCATCGTCTACGCCCCGGGCGTGGGCCCCCGCGACTGGGACCCCGAAGAGCCGTCCGAGGACGACTTCGACGAGACCGACGAGGGGCATTTCGTCCCGCCCGAGCCGCCCCCGCTGCCCGAGTCCGACACCACCTCCCGCTTCGCCTGGCTCGGAGTGCTGGGCGGGCCGCTGCTGCTGCTCGGAGTGGTGCTGTTCCAGGTGGAGATGGTCTGGTGGATCGCCACGCTGGGCGTCGGCGGTTTCCTCGGCGGCTTCGTCACGCTGGTGCTGCGGATGAAGGACGACGGCGAGGAAGAGGACGACGACCCGGGGCGCGGCGCCGTCGTCTGACCGCGACGCCGTCGTCTGACCGCGGGCGCTCCGGAGCCGGGCGCGCCCCGGCTCCGGCTTCATCCCCGCCCGCTCAGACCGGGGACACCCGGGGCAGCCTGAGGGCGGCCAGCACCGGAAGGTGGTCCGTGGCCGCGCGAAGGTCCGCGTCGGTGACGCCCGGCAGCCCGGCCGGAACCCCACAGCCGATGATCTCGATGCCCTCCGAGGCGAAGACCCCGTCGATGCGCCGGCGCGGGTCCTTGGCGGAGAAGGTGGCCTCGCTCCCCCAGGGCTCGGTGGCCCAGCCGTCCCGCAGTTTCCCCGCGATCCGGCGGAAGGCGCGGCCGTCCGGCCGGTCGTTGATGTCACCGGCCGCGATGGCGTACGGGACGTCCAGCGCGGCCAGGTGGTCCAGCAGCATCCCGGCCTGTTCGTAGCGCTCGGCCTCGGCGAGGCTCAGATGGCAGCTGACCACGCCGAGCCGGACGCCGTCGCCGTCGCCGTTCTCCGGGCGGGCGGTGTCGCGAAGGCCGGTGTCACGGAGGCCGGTGTCACGGTGGCCGGTGTCACGGAGGCCGGTGTCACGGTGGCCGGTGTCACGGAGGCCGGTGTCACGGTGGCCGGTGTCACGGAGGCCGGTGTCACGGAGGCCGCCGCCGAAGCGCAGCACGGCGGTGGCGAAACCGCGCCGGTGCAGCCCGGGGACGCGCGGCAGCAGGGTGTCCTCGGCGCGCTCCACATGGGCGCGCAGCGAGGTGAGGATCATCGGGCCGGCGGCGGTGGCCCCGCCCGTGGTGTAGACGAGACCGGTCTCCCGGGCCAGCCAGGCGGCGGCCTTGCGCCAGCGGAAGAAGCGCGGCGCCTCCTGGACGCAGACGACATCGGGGGCACAGGCCCGGATCACCCGGGCCAGCGCCTCGCGGTCGTCCCGCATCGAGCGGATGTTGTAGCTGAGCACCCGCACCACCGCCGCGTCCGGGCCGGTGGTGGATCCGGGCAGGTCCGCGAGCGGCACGTTCCCCCCTCGCGTCTCAGCCCTGGCGGGCCAGGTCGGCGGCGCCGACGAGCCCGGCCTTGCCGCCGAGCTGGGCGGCGAGCACCTGCGCGTGCGGACGCCACTGATTGCCCACCAGCCAGCGCCGGAAGGACTTGCGGATCGGCTCCAGGACGAGATCGCCCTCGTCGGAGACCCCGCCGCCGACGATGAACGCCGAGGGGTCGAAGAGCGAGGCGAGGTCGGCGAGCCCGGCCCCGGCCCAGCGGGCCAGCTCACGGAAGGAGTCGATGGCGACGGGGTCGCCCTGGCGGGCGGCGTCGCTGATGTGCTTGCCCTCGATGCCCTCGGAGGTGCCGTCGCCCAGGCCGAGCAGGACCGTGGCGTTCTCCGGGGTGGCGGCGGCGCGCTGCTTGGCGTAGCGGACCAGGGCGCGGCCGGAGGCGTACTGCTCCCAGCAGCCCTGGCTGCCGCAGCCGCACAGCAGTCCGTCCGGGACGACCCTTATGTGGCCGAACTCGGCCGCGACGCCGAACCGGCCGCGGTGCAGCTTGCCGCCGATGATGATGCCGCCGCCGAGGCCGGTGCCGAGGGTGATGCAGACGACGTCGTCATGGCCGACCCCGGCGCCGAAGCGGTACTCGCCCCAGGCCGCGGCGTTGGCGTCGTTCTCCACCACGACGGGCAGGCCGACGCGCTGCTCGACCTTGTCCTTGAGCGCCTCGTGCCGCCAGTTGATGTTGGGCGCGAAGAGCACCGTGGCGCGCTTGTCGTCCACATACCCGGCCGCGCCGATGCCGACGGCCTCGATCTCATGCCCCTCGCTGACGATGCGCACCGCGTCCGCGATGGCGTCGACGACTCCCTCGGGAGTGTGCGGGGTCGAAACCTGGCTCGTCTCGAGAATCGAGCCCTCTTCGTCGACCACGCCGGCCGCGATCTTCGTGCCGCCGATGTCGACGCCGATGGTGAGTCCCATGAGTCCCTCAGTTATTTGGTCGAACCCCGCCGAGGCTAACGGTACCGGAGGTGGCGCTCAGTCGAGGTCGATGTGTTCACTACTCGAACTCTCGGATTCTCCGCCGCTGCCCTTGGAGTCGCCCTCGGCGCCCTGGGTCCAGCGTCGCTCCTGGCCGGTCACGGCGGCGCGATAAGCGGCAAGCAGTTCGGATCCGGCGCTTGCGAGGTGTTCGAAAACCTCTGGATTGCGCTCTATGACCGGTTCTACGCTGGCCTTCGCCTGTTCGATCAATTGTTGTACGGCCCCCTGAACAGCCGTCCCGGCGATCGGCGCCTGGGCGACCTTCTCGGCGAGCGCGTCAGCCAATTTGAGGAACTCCTCGGCCACGCTTCCGGGCTCCTCTGTGGTCTGCCGGGCCCGCTGCCTGGCCCGCTCGGCGGCGAGGTCCTCCTGACAGGCCCGCTCCCAGGCGTCGGGGTCGATCTCGGTGACCGGCACATCGGTGACCGGGGGCTCCGGGGGGCGCTCGGTGGCATCGCTCATGGCGAACTCCTGCGGCGGGGATGCTGGCTGCCCGGTGACGTTCATCCGGGATTGTGACCGACGTTACCGGACGGAGGGGGGCGGGGTCAGAGCCGGAGACCGGCCGTCGTGGACACGGGCGTCAGAGCCGTTTCGGCCACAGGTCCGGGTCGGGGGTGAAGCGCACCTGGAGCCATCCGTCGCGCAGCCCGGCGCCGGAGACGGTGCAGCGGCGCAGCGCGGACGGCAGCGGCAGCACCCGGTGGAACGGCGCGACGGTGACGATCAGTTCATCGCCCCGGCGCACCAGGGAGAGCCCGTCGCGGTCGGCGCCGGGCAGCGGCAGCCGCCACAGCAGCACCCCGTCCTCGGCCAGCCGGTCCTCGACGGTCCAGGGGTCGGGGGCGGGCCGGTCGGACCGCGCCCCGGGCGCCCCGACGGCCCCGGCGAGACCGGCGAGCCCGGCCGGGGCGCGCCGGGCGCCGTCGCCGGGGTGCGGGTCACCGAGGTGCGGGTCACCGGGGCGCGGGTCACCGGGGTGCGGCTCGGCGGAGTGCGGCTCACCGGAGTGCGGCTCGGCGGGCCGCGGGTCGCCGAGGCCGTGCGGATCGCGGCCCAGATGCGGCAGCTCACGGACCGGGACGGCGGGGGCCCACTGCTCGTACAGCTCCTTGAGCGCGTCCTGCTGCTGGCCCGACAGCGCGGCGAGCCACGGGTCGGAGGTGCCGGTGGGCAGCAGCCGGTTGGCGATCACCGCCTCCACCCGGCAGCCGTGCAGCGCCAGACCGGCGCGGGCGGTGCGCAGCGCCCGGTCGGCGAGCGGTCCGGGCTCCACGACCAGCCGTACCGTCGTGGCCTCGGACTCGATCACGCCCTGGACGGCGGCCAGTTCCCGCTCCCAGCGCTCGGCCGTCTCGTACAGCTTCTGCGCGGGCATCGGCACCCCCGCCAGCTGGGCGAGCATCGGCCGCAGCGCGCGGGCCGCCTGCCGCTCGGCGGGCAGCAGCCGGCGCAGATAGCGCCGCAGCTGCTCGGGCAGCGCGAGCAGCGCGACGGTGTCCGGCGCCGGCGGCATGTCGACGACGAGGACGTCCCAGCCGGTGCCGGGCGGGGCGGTCTGGGCGGCGCGCAGGGCGCGCAGCAGCGCGATGGCCTCCACTCCGGGCAGGGCGGTCAGCTCCTCGCCGTCCAGCGGGGTCGCGCCGAGCAGGTCGAGCAGGCCGTGGCCGCGGTCCTGGAGGGCGGTCAGCTCACCGCGGAACCACTCGGCCGTGACGACCCGCGCCGCCCACAGCCCCGGCGCCGGCTCGACGGGTACGGACCACGGCAGCCGGTCCGCCGAGCGCCCGGGGACGGACCGCGGCGTGCCGATGCCGAGCAGCGCCTCGGGGGTGCCGTCGGAGTCGGCGGTGAGCAGCAGGGTCCGCTGCCCCTCACGGGCGGCGGCGAGGGCGGTCGCGGCGGCCACGGTGGTGCGGCCCGCGCCGCCGGTGCCGGTGACGAGGACCGTACGCATGAAGAGAGCCTCCGGCAGGGGGTTACGTCGGTGTGCGCGGCGCGGGTCCGGTGATCCGCACCCGCCGGAGCGTACCCCGCGCCGTGGATCACCCCGGGCACGTCGGGGCCCGGGGTGGTCCGGGCGGGTCAGGCGCCCTCGACGCGCTTCTTCAGACCGGCGAGCGCGCGGTCGATGATGACCTTCTCGGCCTTGCGCTTGATCATGCCCAGCATGGGGATCTTGACGTCGACCGTGAGCTGGTACGTCACCTCGGTGCTCTTGCCGCCGTCGCGGGCCGACAGCCGGTAGGAGCCGTCAAGGGTGCGCAGCATCTGGGACTTGACCAGGGACCAGTTGACCTGGTCGTCCCCGGTCCAGCTGTACTGGAGGGTGTAGTCGTCCTTGATCGCGCCGGCGTCGAGCAGCATCCGAACCTGCTCGGCGCGCCCCTGGGTGTCCTTGGTGAGGATGTCGGCCTCCTTCACCTCACCGGACCACTCCGGGTAACGGTCGAAGTCGGCGATCACCTCCATCACGTCGGCCGGGGCCGCCTCGATCGTGATGCTCGAGCTGGTGTGTTCCGCCATCGCCGTGGCTCCTCCGTACCGGTCCGCCGCATGGGTCCTCTGCGGCTGAAGGCTACCGCGCGCCGGTCACCACTCCAGGGCCCAGGGGGTGCCGGAGGAGGCGAAGTGTCCGACATTGACGCACTCGGTGGCCCCGATCCGCATACGGCGGACGAGCGGCTGATGGACATGGCCGAAGAGGGAGTACTTGGGACGGACGGTGTGGATCGCCTCCAGCAGGGCGGCACTGCCGCGCTCGAAGCGGCGGGCGACGGTGTCGTAACAGAGGTCGGGCACCTCCGGCGGGATGTGGGTGCAGAGCACGTCCACCTCGCCGAGCGCCGCGATCTTCGCCGCGTAGGCCTCGTCGTCGATCTCGTAGGGGGTGCGCATCGGCGTGCGCAGCCCGCCGCCCACGAAACCGAAGACCAGCCCGCCGATCTCGACGCGCTCGCCGTCCAGAACGGTGGTGCCGGACTGGGCGTACTCCGGCCACAGTGACGGCATGTCGACATTTCCGTAGGTGGCGTACGTCGGGGTGGGGAACGCGGCGAAGAGTTCGGCGTACTGGCGGCGGATGGCCGCCTCTATGGCCGCGTTGCGGTCGAGTCCCTCCCACAGCCGGTTGCCGAGCGTCCGGGCCTCCTCGAAGCGGCGGGCGGTGCGCAGTTCGACCAGCCGGTCGGCGTTCTCGACCCCGAAGAGATCGGGGAAGATGCCACGTGAGTGATCGGCGTAGTCGAGGAAGAGGACGAGGTCACCGAGGCAGATCAGGGCGTCCGCCCCGTCGCCGGCCTTCTCGAGGTCCTCACTGTTGCCATGCACGTCACTCACCACGTGGACTCGCATGCGTGTCACCCTAAGACGTAAGGGCCCGCGCCCGTAAGGTGTTCCGCCTGCACCGCCCCGCGTCTACCTGCGGTTCCTTAGCGGGCGCGGCGCCCGTCGACTAGTCTGCGGGCAGCACGAAGGCGGTGTGTGACGCATCAAACATCTGGGCAGGAACCCCTATCCCGGAAGCGTACCGATGGGTAACGTCCGGGCCGTCCACCACCCCCCATGCCCTGTAGCGGCGCCGGCGCCCCACGAGGAGCAGCAGTCTTGCGCGAGTTCAGCCTTCCGGCCCTGTACGAGGTTCCGGCCGACGGCAATCTGACGGATCTCATCCGCCGCAATGCCGCACAGCATCCCGATGTCGCCGTGGTCGGCCGCAAGGTCGACGACCGATGGGAGGACGTGACCGCGACCGTGTTCCTGGCGGAGGTACGCGCCGCCGCCAAGGGCCTGATCGCGGCCGGTGTGGAGCCGGGCGACCGGGTCGGCCTGATGTCCAGGACCCGCTACGAGTGGACGCTGCTCGACTTCGCCATCTGGAGCGCGGGCGGGGTCACCGTGCCGGTGTACGAGACGAGTTCACCAGAGCAGGTCCAGTGGATCCTCAGCGATTCGGGCGCGGTGGCCGCGCTGGTCGAGACCGGCGTCCACGAGGCCGCCGTCGAGGCCGTACGGGACACCCTGCCCGCCCTGAAGCACGTCTGGCGGATCGAGGGCGACGCCATCGGGACGCTGGGGAAGCTGGGCGAGCACGTGCCCGAGGAGAAGGTGGACGAGCGCTCCTCGATCGCCAACGCCGACTCCCCCGCCACCATCGTCTACACCTCGGGCACCACCGGCCGCCCCAAGGGCTGTGTGCTCTCCCACCGCAGCTTCTTCGCCGAGTGCGGCAACGCGGTGGCGCGGCTCAAGCCGATCTTCGACACCGGTGAGTCATCGGTGCTGCTGTTCCTCCCCGAGGCCCATGTCTTCGGGCGGCTGGTGGAGGTCGCGGCGGTGCTGGCGCCGATCAAGCTCGGCCATGTGCCGGATGTGAAGTCCCTGACCGACGAACTCGCCGCGTTCCGGCCCACCTTGGTGCTGGGCGTGCCGCGCGTCTTCGAGAAGGTCTACAACTCGGCGCGGGCGAAGGCCCAGTCCGAGGGCAAGGGCAAGATCTTCGACAAGGCGGCCGACACCGCCATCGAGTACAGCAAGGCGCTGGACGTCCCGGGCGGACCGTCCTTCGGGCTCCGCTTCAAGCACAAGGTCTTCGACCGGCTGGTCTACAGCAAGCTGCGGGCCGTGCTGGGCGGCCGGGCCACCCACGCCATCTCCGGCGGGGCGCCGCTCGGCGAGCGGCTGGGCCACTTCTACCGGGGCATCGGCTTCACGGTGCTGGAGGGCTACGGCCTGACGGAATCCTGCGCGGCGACCACCTTCAACCCCTGGGACCGGCAGAAGATCGGCTCGGTCGGGCAGCCGATGCCGGGCACGGTGGTGCGCATCGCCGACGACGGCGAGGTGCTGCTGCACGGTGAGCACCTCTTCACCGAGTACTGGAACAACGAGCCGGCCACGGCGGAGGCGCTGTCGGACGGCTGGTTCCACACCGGGGACGTGGGCACGCTCGACGAGGACGGCTACCTCACCATCACCGGCCGGAAGAAGGAGATCATCATCACCGCGGGCGGCAAGAACGTCGCCCCGGCGGTGATAGAGGACCGGATCCGGGCCCACGCCCTGGTGGCCGAGTGCATGGTCGTCGGCGACGGCCGTCCCTTCGTGGGCGCGCTGGTCACGGTGGACGAGGAGTTCCTGCCGCGCTGGGCGGCCGAGCACGGCAAGCCCGAGGGCGTGACGGTGGCCGAACTGCGGGAGGACCCGGACCTGCTGGCGGAGATCCAGCAGGCGGTGGACGACGGCAACGCGGCGGTGTCCAAGGCGGAGTCGATCCGGAAGTTCCGGGTCCTGGCGACGCAGTTCACCGAGGACTCCGGGCATGTGACGCCCTCGCTGAAGCTGAAGCGGAACGTGGTGGCGAAGGACTTCGCCTCGGAGATCGAGGCCATCTACCGAGGCTGACGGCCGCCAGACCGCCATCTGCCGAGGCTGACGGCCGCCAGACCATCGGGCCCGGGGGCGCGCCCCCGGGCCTTACGGGGTGTCCTGCGGACCGCGCGGCGGAGCCGCATGGCAGGGGCCTCGCCCCCTGGACCCCGGGGTCTGGGGCGGAGCCTCAGTTGAGGGAAGGGGCGGGGAGGGGAAGGCATCGATATGCGGCTCCGCCGCGTGGCCCGCCGCAGGCGTCATGACCCGCCGGACACCCCCTGGGCCGTCACAGCAGCGACTTCAGGCGGTCGGCCAGCAGATCCCAGCGCCAGCGCTCCTCCACCCAGGCGCGGCCCCGCTCGCCCATGCGGCGGCGCAGCTCCGCGTCCTCCAGCAGGGTCACGACGCGCTCGGCGCTCTGCTCGGCGGAGTCGCCCCGTACGACCCATCCGGTCTCGCCGTCCAGCACCGCGTCCGGCGCCCCGCCCGAGTCCCCGGCGACGACCGGCAGCCCGGTCGCGGACGCCTCCAGATAGACGATGCCGAGGCCCTCGACGTCCAGCCCGCCGCGGCGGGTGCGGCAGGGCATGGCGAAGACGTCGCCCGCGCCGTAGTGGGCGGGCAGCTCCTCCCAGGGGACGGGGCCGGTGAACCGCACCGACCCGGCCACACCCGTGGTCTCCGCGAGGCGGCGCAGATCCTTCGCGTACGGCCCGCCGCCGACGATCAGCAGCACCGCGTCCGGCACCCGCCGGAGGATCCGCGGCATGGCCCGGATCAGCGTGTCCTGCCCCTTGCGCGGCACCAGCCGGGAGACGCAGACCACGACGGGCCGCTCGGCCAGGCCCAGCCGGGCCCGGATCTCATCGCCGCCCGAGCCGGGGTGGAAGGTCTTCTCGTCGACGCCGGGTGGGAGTTGGACCATGCGGGCGGCGTCCCGGGGGTCGAGCGCGGCGGCGATACGGGAGCGGGTGTACTCACCGAGATAGGTGACGGTGTCCGTGGCCCCGCCGATCCGCCGCAGCAGCCGCCGTGAGGCGGGCAGCTGCGCCCAGGCGGCCTCGTGGCCGTGCGTCGTGGCCACCAGCCGCCGCGCCCCGGCCGCGCGCAGCGCGGGGGCCATCAGCCCGAGCGGCGCGGCGGCGCCGAACCACACCGCTGTGCAGCCGTGCTCGCGCAGCAGCGCGGTCGCGCGGCGGGTGACGCGCGGGGTGGGCAGCAGCATGGTCGTCCGGTCCCGGACGACCGGGTACGGCTGCTCGGCGTCGAAGCGGGCGGTGGCCTCGGCGCCCTCCCGGCCGCGCTTCCAGGTGGAGGCGTAGACGACGATCCGGTCCGGGTCCAGGCGCAGCGCGATGTTGTGCAGAAACGCCTGGATGCCGCCGGGGCGGGGCGGAAAGTCGTTGGTCACGAGCAGGGTCTTGTCCATCGTGGCCGACAGTACCGGGTGCGTCGACGGGCCCGCTCCGCCGTGCACGGGCCGGGGCGCGGGGGCGGGGGCGCGGGGGCGGGGCCCGGGGCGGGGGGGGGCGGGGGGGGGG
>NZ_JBHYVB010000251.1:0-14654 GCF_042750115.1 Streptomyces sp. NPDC059455 | reverse complement strand
GGCCCGGGCCCGGCGGCCCGGAGCTCCCCCGCCGGGGCGCGGTCCGCCGGGCCACCGCCCGCCGCCGGGGCGCCGGGGCGCGCCGGGCCGCCGTTGGCCGGGCCCCAGGCGTCCGCGCCGACCGGGCGTATGCCGTGGCCGCCCAAGTACCACTCGCGGTCCATGTAGTCGGCGAGGTCCGCGTAGTCGTCGCGGCCGTCGGCGTCCGCGCGGTCCGCGGCGTCCTCACGTCCGTCGCGTCCGTCGAGTCCATCGCGTCCATCGCGACCCTGACGGTCCTCGCGGTCCCCGCGGCTTTCGCGGCCGTCGGGATCCGTACGGTCCGAGCGGCCGCCGCGGTCCTCGGGGGCCCCTTGGCTCTCGCGCAGGCGGCGGAGCGTCAGCTCCATCGTCTGCTCGACGTCCGGGACCTCCGGGACCTCCGGCTCCTCGGCCTGCGGTGCCGGGGCCTGGTCGTCCGCGCCGGACCGGGTGCCGTCCTGTCCGTCGGCCTGGGCCAACTTGGGGACGCGCTTGGGCAGGGCGGGCAGCGCACCGGTGCTTTCCGGGGCCGGATGGCCGCGCGGCGGCGTGGGGTCCATGGGGTAGTCGCGGCCGGTGTCCCCGGTCCGCCCCCACTGCTCACCGGGGACGGCCCAGGGGGCGCTCGGCTCCGGTTCGGCGGCGGCGTCGACGGGCCCGGGCTCAGGACGGGGCTCGTCCTCGGGCTCCGGCTCGGCGGCCCAGGGCGCCGGGTCCGGCTCCGCGGGCGGAACGGGCAGAGCGACCGGGGCGACCGGCGCGACCGCCTCGGCCGGCGGCTCGGCATCGGCCCCCGCCACGCCCCCCGCCACACCCTCTTGGCCGCGCGCGACCGAACGGGCCTGCCCCGGCAGCGCGTTGGAGTTCGCCTCGGCCTCCGAGCCCGGGAAGCCCAGGAAGGAGGACGGTCCGGTGGCGCCGAACGTCGCGCCCACCGGCGGGGCGGGCGGCAGCCCGGCGCCGGGCGGACCGGAGGGGAGGATCTTCGTCGGGAGGACCACCACGGCCGCCACCCCGCCCGGCTGCTGCTCGCGCAGCTGTACGCGGATGCCGTGGCGCGCGGCCAGCCGGGTCACCACATACAGCCCGAGGCCCAGCGGGTCCTCCGGCTGGGGGCCCTGGCAGTACTCGGGCACCGGGTCGGCGAGCCGGTTGTTCAGCTCGATGAAGCGCTCGGGCGTCATGCCGATGCCCTCGTCCTGGACGGACAGCATGACCTCGCCGGTCTCCAGTAACCAGCCGGAGATCTGGACCGCGGCGTCCGGCGGAGAAAACGATGTCGCGTTCTCCAGGAGCTCGGCGATCAGGTGGCTGACGCTGTCCGCGGCGAACCCCGCGACCTGGGCGTGCGGCGGCAGCGCCTGGATCTGCACCCGGTCGTACCGCTCGACCTCGCTGATCGAGGCGCGCAGCACATCCAGCAGCGGCACCGGCCCCGGATGGGTGGCCTTCTGCTCGGAGCCCGCGATCACCAGGAGGTTCTCGCCGTAGCGGCGCATCCCGGTGGCCAGGTGGTCGAGCTGGAAGAGCGTCTCGAGGCGGTCGGGGTCCTGCTCCCGCTCCTCCAGGGACTCGATGATGGCGAGCTGGCGCTCGATCAGGCCCAGCGAGCGCAGCGCGAGGCTGACGAAGCTGCCGTGGACCCGGGCCCGCAGCCCCTCCAGCCGGGTGGTGACCGCGTCCCGCTCGGCGCGCAGTCCGTCCCGCTCATCGGCCATCCGCTGCCGCTCGCCGACGAGCCGGGTGCGCTCGCGCTCGAGCTCGGCGACCCGCTCGTACGTCTGCGCGGCCTTGGCGTGCAGTTCGTTGACGGCCCGTACGGCGTCCGCGAACTCGTCGTCGCGGCCCTTGAACTCCACCGGCTCCTCGGCCGCCGGATCGGCCGCGACCCGCCGGGCGCCGAGCCGGAGCGCGGCCAGCGGCCGGGTCATCGAGCGGGCGCTGTGCACTCCGGCGCCGAGGGCGACCAGCAGGGCGGCGCCGACGATGCCGATGCGCAGCTCCAGGTCGGTGACCTCGTCGTCCCGCACCCGGGCGAGCTGGGCGGCCTCGGCGGAGGCCAGCGAGGACTGCGCGCCGCGCATCTGGTCGATCCGGGCGTTCAGGGCGGCCTCGACGCGGTCCTTCTGGAGGAAGAAGTCATTGCCGGCGAGGCGGCTCTGGTCGGTGAGCCGGGCGAGGTAGCGCTCGGCGGAGCCGATCTCGGTGCCGCTGACGGTGCGCTGGTAGGCCTCGCGCATGGCGGCGGGGGCGAGTTGCTCGAAGTCGTCGAGCGCCGACTGCTCGCGGACGTTGGTCCGCTGCGCGGCCGAGACCAGCGTGGGCTGGCCGCCGCCCGCGTCGAGCGCGGCCAGCAGCAGTCCGCGGGTGGCGGACGCCTCCTCCACCGCGCGGCCGAGCGGGGCCAGCGCGGCGGTGCCGCCGGACTCGGCGTCGGCCGGGAGCCGGCGGGTGAGGGTGTCGGTGATCCCGTTCAGCGCCTGGACGGTGCGGGTGTAGGCGGTGAAGACATCGATGGCCGAGCCCTTGCCGGTCAGCGCCTCCTGGCGCAGCTCGGGAAGGGCGTCGAGGCGCCGCCGGATGGAGGCCGGGACGTCCCCGCGCACCTCCCGGACCCGGCGGTCGACCCGGGCGCGCATCTCCTCGGAGACCCCGCGGCCGGAGGCGGATGTGCGGCCGTCGGCGACATAGCGGGTCATGGCGTCGCGCTCGTCGGCGAGGGCGTGGGCGAGGGTCACCGCGCCGCGGTTGGTCCCCGCGAGGTCGACGAGGTGCTGGGCGTCGGTGGTGTCGTCGAGGGCGAGCAGGACGGCGGGCGTTCCGGCTCCCAGGACGGCGACGGAGACGAGGGCGACGGACGTGGTGAGCCGACGACGGACGCGTACGGTGCGCCGTCGCGGCGCCGCCTCATCCTGACGTGGCTCGCCGACCGCATCGCGCGTGGTGCCCCGAAGCCGCTTCTTCCGCACCGGTGCTCACAATCCATTCTCGCCCGACCGCTGACGTGAACCAGAGGTGACGACGGATCAACAATTGTGTTTCCCCACCTCTGGTAGGGATTCCGACCCTTTCAGGACGGGTCTGGGGCGGGCATACATCACCTGCCCGGCCACCCGAACGAGTGAACCGTATTGCGTAGTTGACCACCAACTTTGGCTCGCGACCATACCTTCCCACCACCTTGCGCGGATTGGTAAAGACCTCGGCGCCCTGACAAGATGCCCACCCGCAGCTTCCCAGAAGTGTCAATCCCGCCCCAATCAGGCGGCGGAGAAACCGGTGCCGGATTTGGTACGGACCAACGCCCGGTCCGGCCCTCGCCGCCGTGGTGATCGACAAGGGTCCGGCAGACTGAGGGAATGCGCATCGAACTCGCGACCGCCCCCGGCGATCAGCAATACCCCAACGAGGACTACGCCTCGGTAGCCCTCCCGGCCTCGGGGAGCGGCGGTGCGCTCGTGGTGCTGGACGGGGTGACCCCGCCCGAGGGAGGGGACGGATGCGTCCACAGCGTGGACTGGTTCACCGCACGGCTCGGCGGATCGCTGCTCGAACTGTCCGGTTCGCGACGGGATATGCCACTGACACAGTGCCTCTCCGAGGCGATCGCCCGGACCGCCGCCGCCCATAGTTCAACATGTGACCTTTCTCACCCGCTTACGCCCCAGGCGACCGTCGTCGCGGCGCGCTGGAACGCCGAGCGAATCGAGCATCTGGTGCTGTCCGACTCGGTGTTGCTCATCGAGCGGACCCATGAGGGAGTGACCCCGGTCCTGGACGACCGCATCGACCGGCTGCGGGCCGAGGGCCGGCGGCTCGCCCCGCTGCGCAACGTGGCGGGCGGGTTCTTCACCGCCGCCGCCGACCCCGCCGTCTCCCGTAAGGCGGTCACCGGGGAGTTCCCGCGCGGTGAGGTGCGGGCGCTGGCGGCGCTCACCGACGGGGCGTCGCGCTGGGTGGAGAGGTTCGGCGAGGGCGACTGGACCGACTGCTTCGCGCTGCTGCGCAAGGAGGGCCCGCAGGCGCTGATCGACCGGGTGCGGGCGGCCGAGCACGCCGACCCGGACCGTACGGCCTTCCCCCGGGGCAAGAACCATGACGACGCCGCCGTGGTCTTCGTGGAGCCCTGACCGCGGGGACCGTGTCCTACGGGGCGGGTAGCGCGGTTGCCACGTCCGCGTCGCCGGATGCGCGCGGGTCGCCGATCCTGACGTGTATGAGCGCCCTACTCCTGCGCCGCGCGCGCCGCCTGACCGCGGTCGTCGGCCTCCTGCTCCGCGTTCAACCGGTGCAGCAGCCTGGCGAGTTCGGCGACCTCGCTGCGCTCCCACGCGGCGAGGCGGCGCGCATACCGCGCCCGTCGCGCGCCCCGCACGGCACGGAAGCGGCTGCGGCCCTCCTCGGTCAACTCCACCAGGAAGGCCCGGCCGTCGGCCGGATCGGGCGTCCGCGTCACCAAGCCGAGCCCCTCGAGAGCCCGGAGCTGACGGCTCATCGTGGCCTTACCGACGCCCACGAAGCCCGCGAGCTCGGTGGCGCGCTGCGGACCGGCGTCCTCCAGCCGCATCAGCAGTCCATAGGCGGCGGATTCGAGCTCCGGGTGGACTTCCCGGGCCAATTCCCCCGAAGCGGCACGGGCTCTGCGGAGGAAAACAGCCAATTCGCGCTCCAGAGCCAGGAATGCATGGTCCACGCCAATGCCGCCCACGGTGCCCCCCTCACCCCGCTCAGGGGGCAACGCCCCGTTGTTGTGCACGTCAGAGCCCTCTCCGGGTTTTCACTTCGTGAAAGTTTCTACCACGCGCGGCTGTTACCGCAGCTCCACCAGTATTTCGCAGGATTAGACCAACGGCATCACACTCTCCCCCTTCCGTCGGCCTATCTACGCCCGTAGCGTCAACTCCTGACATGGTCATTCCAATCGGACGCCCCTCTCCCCCCACCGAGGTTTCGGAGGCAACGCCATGCCTGTGCACAGACCTGGTTCGGTCCGACGCGCCCTCAGTGCGCTGATCGGCATTCTCGCCGCGCTCCTCGCCATGACCATCGCACTGCCCGGTTCGGCGTTCGCCGCTCAGGGGCAGGGCGACAAGGCCATCCCCCATCCCGAGGACGACTGGGCGGGTTCCCAGATAGCCAAGCACGAGGGCGGATCCACGACCGGTGAGGCGCCGACGGGGCTGCTCGCCACCGTCGAGGGCGTGGACGTCAGCAGCCACCAGGGCAATGTCAGCTGGTCGACGCTGTGGAGCAGCGGAGTCCGGTTCGCCTATGTCAAGGCGACCGAGGGCACCAGCTACACCAACCCGTACTTCGCCCAGCAGTACAACGGCTCGTTCGACGTCGGCATGATCCGTGGCGCGTACCACTTCGCCCTGCCGAACAACTCGACCGGTGCCGCACAGGCCAACTACTTCGTCGACCACGGCGGCGGCTGGTCCAAGGACGGCAAGACCCTGCCGGGCGCACTCGACATGGAGTACAACCCCTACGGCGCGACCTGCTACGGGCTGAGCGCCAGTGCGATGGTCAACTGGATCAAGTCCTTCAGCAGCACCTACAAGTCGCGCACCGGCCGCGATCCGGTGATCTACACCTCCACCAGCTGGTGGAAGACCTGCACGGGCAACTCCGCCGCCTTCGGTGGCGTCAACCCGCTGTGGATTCCGCGCTACGGTTCGTCCGTCGGCGAGCTTCCGGCGGGCTGGGGATTCCACACCATCTGGCAGTACACCTCGTCGGGCCCGACGGTCGGCGACCACAACAAGTTCAACGGCGCCATGGACCGGCTGCAGGCGCTCGCCAACGGCTGAGCCCCGCATCGCGTCACCCCCCACACCTGGCGCGTCGGCCGCATTCGGCGCGTCCCGCCCTCCGGCGTACGGACAGGTCTGTCTGTACGCTGGAGGGCGTCGGTCGTTCTACGGCCCCGGTCGCTCCACGGCCTCGGTCGCCCCCCTCGGCCCGTGTGTCCGCGTCAAGGAGCTTGATCATGAGCAGCGCCCGCCCCTCCGCCCATGAGCGGATCCTGTCCACCGCCACCGCGCTGTTCAACGCCCATGGGGTGCGCGGGGTCGGAGTGGACCGGATCATCGCCGAGTCGGGCGTGGCGAAGGCGACGCTCTACTCCCACTTCCGCACCAAGGACGATCTGGTGCTGGCCTATCTGCGCGGCTCGGACGAGCGCTGGGGCGGGGCGCTGCGGGAGGCCGCCGAGGCGGCCGGAGCCGACCCCCGGGACCGGCTCATCGGCCTCTTCGACGCGCTGGACTCGGCGACCGAGCGCGACGGCTTCCGCGGCTGCGCGTTCATCAGGACCGCCGGTGAGACCGAGCCGGGCACCGCCACCCACGCCGCGACGGTCGAGCACAAGCGCGACGTACGGGCCTGGCTGACCGAGCTGGCCCGGGAGGCCGGGGCCGCCGACCCCGAGCGGCTCGGCACGCAGATCTCCGTACTCGTGGACGGGGTGATGGCCGCGGCGGCACTGGAGCCGAGGCCGGAATTCACGGAGGCCGCCCGGGAGGCGGCGCGGGCGCTGGTCGCGCAGGCGTGCCCGGTGCGGGCGTAGCACCCCTTACGCACGCGGAAGGGCAGCCCCTTACGCACGCGGAAGGGCAGCCCCTTGCGTACGCGGAAGCGCGCCCCCTGCGTACGCGGAAGGACCCGGCCGCGAGGTGAGCGGCCGGGCCCTTCTCGTGTCTCGCGCCCGGGTCGTCAGGCCGCGGTCAGCGCGCGCTCCCGCAGCACGCCGGAGGCCAGCAGCTCGCGATAGCGGTCCTGGTACGCGGCGAGCTGAGCGTCGTCGAGCCCATGGGTGCCGTGCACGATGAACGGCTCCTCGTAACGCATCCCGGTGATGTTGGCCGTGGCCTCGAAGCCGTTGAGCAGATCGACGACCGGGTAGGGGTGGGTCCCACCCGGCCCGTACTGCTCCTCGGTGCTGCCCGTCGAGGTGGCGATCAGCAGCGACTTGCCGCGCAGCGAGGTGCCGCCGCTGCCATAGGCGAAGCCGTACAGGAACACCTCGTCCAGCCACTTCTTCAGCAGCGGCGGCGTCGCATACCAGTAGAAGGGGAACTGCAGCACGATCCGGTCGTGCTGCAGCAGCAGCCGCTGTTCACGCTCGACGTCGATCCGCAGATCGGGATAGGTGGCGTAGAGGTCGTGGAGCGTGACGTTCTCCACCGGCCGGGCCGCCTCGGCGAGGGCGGCGTTGACCCGGGACGCGGCGAGATCGGGGTGGGCGAGGACGAGCAGGGTGCGCACGGAGTTCCTCCGAGGACGATACGGCATGCGAACAGACAGGTCTGTCTGGTTCGCTGTCGAAGCTACCAGACAGACCTGTCTGCCTCAATCTCACGCCGCTACCGGAACCTCGGAGGTCGCCGCGTGGGCGGGCTCGAGGGCCAGCTCCAGCACCCGGCGGACGTCGGAGACCGGGTGGACGTCGAGCTTGTCCAGGACCTCGGCGGGGACGTCGTCCAGGTCGGGCTCATTGCGCTTGGGGATGATCACGGTGGTCACCCCGGCCCGGTGCGCCGCCAGCAGCTTCTGCTTGACGCCGCCGACGGGCAGCACCCGCCCGGTCAGGGACACCTCGCCGGTCATCGCCACGTCCGGGCGCACCTGGCGGCCGGAGAGCAGCGAGGCCAGCGCGGTGGTCATGGTGACGCCCGCGCTCGGGCCGTCCTTGGGCACCGCGCCCGCCGGGACGTGGAGGTGGACGCCGCGCTCCTTCAGGTCGCCGACCGGCAGCTCCAGCTCCGCGCCGTGCGAGCGCAGGAAGGAGAGCGCGATCTGGGCGGACTCCTTCATGACGTCGCCGAGCTGACCGGTGAGGCTCAGCCCCGCGCCGCCCGTCTCCGGGTCGGCCAGCGACGCCTCCACGAACAGCACGTCACCGCCCGCGCCGGTGACCGCGAGCCCGGTCGCCACGCCGGGGACGGCGGTGCGGCGCTCGGCCGGGTCCTGGGCCGACTCGGGGGTGTGGTGCGGGCGGCCGACCAGCGGGCGCAGCTCCTCCACGCCCACGGTGAAGGGCAGTTCGCGCTCGTCGAGCTCGTGCTGGGCCGCCACCTTGCGCAGCAGCCGGGCGATGGACCGCTCCAGGGTCCGTACGCCCGCCTCGCGGGTGTACTCGCCCGCCAGCTTGCGCAGCGCCTCGTCGGTCACCGTGACCTCGCCCGGCTCCAGACCGGCCCGCTCCAGCTGGCGCGGCAGCAGGTGGTCACGGGCGATCGTGACCTTCTCGTCCTCGGTGTAGCCGTCCAGGCGCACCAGCTCCATCCGGTCCAGGAGCGCCTCCGGGATGGCCTCCAGGACGTTGGCGGTGGCGAGGAAGACCACGTCGCTCAGGTCGAGTTCGACCTCCAGGTAGTGGTCGCGGAAGGTGTGGTTCTGCGCCGGGTCCAGGACCTCGAGCAGGGCCGCGGCCGGGTCGCCGCGGAAGTCGGAGCCCACCTTGTCGATCTCGTCCAGGAGGACGACGGGGTTCATCGAGCCCGCCTCCTTGATGGCCCGGACGACCCGGCCGGGCAGCGCGCCCACGTAGGTGCGCCGGTGGCCGCGGATCTCCGCCTCGTCGCGGACGCCGCCGAGCGCGACCCGGACGAACTTCCGCCCCATCGCGCGGGCGACGCTCTCGCCCAGGCTGGTCTTGCCGACGCCGGGCGGGCCCACCAGGGCCAGCACCGCGCCGCCGCGGCGGCCGCCGACGACGCCGAGGCCCCGGTCGGCGCGGCGCTTGCGCACCGCCAGGTACTCGGTGATCCGCTCCTTGACGTCCTCCAGGCCCGCGTGGTCGGCGTCGAGCACGGCCTTGGCGCCCTGGATGTCGTACGCGTCCTCGGTGCGCTCGTTCCAGGGCAGCTCCAGGACGGTGTCCAGCCAGGTGCGGATCCAGCTGCCCTCGGGGCTCTGGTCACTGGACCGCTCCAGCTTGTCGACCTCCTTGAGGGCCGCCTCGCGGACCTTTTCGGGCAGATCGGCGGCCTCCACCCGGGCGCGGTAGTCGTCGGACTCGTCCTCGGGATCGCCGTTGAGCTCGGCGAGCTCCTTACGGACGGCTTCGAGCTGGCGCCGCAGCAGGAACTCGCGCTGCTGCTTGTCGACGCCCTCCTGGACGTCCTTGGCGATCGACTCGGCCACGTCCTGCTCGGCGATGTGGTCGCTCAGCCAGGTGACGGCCAGCTTCAGCCGGGCCACCGGGTCGGTGGTCTCCAGCAGCTCGACGCGCTGGGCCACGGACAGGAAGGGCGAGTAGCCGGAGTTGTCGGCGAGCTGCGAGACATCGTCGATCTGCTGCACCCGGTCCACGACCTGCCAGGCGCCGCGCTTGCGCAGCCAGCTGGTGGCCAGCGCCTTGTACTCCTTGATCAGTTCGGTGACGGCACCGGGCAGCGGATCGGGCACGATCTCCTCGACCGTGGTCCCCTCCACCCACAGGGCCGCCCCGGGTCCGGTGGTCCCGGCCCCGATGCGGACACGGCGCACACCGCGGATCAGCGCGCCGGGGTCTCCGTCGGAGAGCCGGCCCACCTGCTCGACGGTGCCGAGCGTGCCGATACCGGCGTAAGTGCCGTCGACGCGCGGCACCAGCAGCACCTTCGGCTTGCCGCCTCCGCTGCCACTGGAGCGGGCGGCGGCCTGGGCGGCCTCCACCGCGGCGCGTACCTCGGTATCGGAAAGGTCCAGCGGCACCACCATGCCGGGAAGCACCACCTCGTCATCGAGAGGCAGTACGGGCAGGGTGAGCGGTGTGGACAGCGAAGCCATGATCTCCCCTTCGGCAGGCAAGTTGAGTCATGAGGACTCAATAAGTCAATGCCCACTCAATGCGCGGAGGGGGTTCCGGTGTTCCCGGAGGCTCGTTCGCTGTGAGCGAAGCCGGGCGAGGCATCGTCGTTTCGCCGTGGCCGCGGGCGCCACCTGGCCTTTCGCCGGACGTACGGCCAGGTGAGAACGCCGAGCAGCAGGGCGAAGCCATGGCCCCAGCCGGTGAGCGGATCGAAGTCGACAAGGATCCCGGCGGTGAGCGCGAGGCCGATCCCGCCGAGCAGCGCCCACCGGCGCCGGGGCGACAGCAGTCCGGCGAGCGCGGCGGCGCAGGCGATCAGCCCGTAGCTCACCCCGTAGTCGAGGCGGCGCAGCGAGCTGTCCGGGAGATGCCCGGCGGCCACGGAGACGGCCACCGGGACCTCGGTGAGCAGCGTCGCCAGCACATGCCCGAGCAGGAACACCCCGGCGGTGCGCACCCCGCCGAGCCGCCGCTCCAGCGCGCCGAGCACCAGGGGGAAGGCGGCCAGATACGGCGAGGTGATCCCGCCCACCGCCCACAACGCGCTGACCAGCAGCGTCAGCAGCGGCCGCTGGGAGAGGTGGAACACATCGGTACTGGAGCCCGCGAGGAGATCGCGCACGGTGCCGGGGTCGCCGAGGCGGGCGTAGAGTCCGGTGCCGAGCAGGACGACCGTATAGCCGAGGGTGAACGGCACGGTGCGGAGCGCGCGCGGCAGCGAACGCGCCAACGCCGTCGTGCGGCGCCCGTGCCCCCGCCCGACGCTCGGCACCCGCGGCGTACTGGCCCCGACAGCCGAGGGCCAGCCGCAGCCCGCCACCCGGCGCGCATCGGCCGGGCGGGCGGATGGACCGGCCGGGGCGACGGCCCGGAGGCCGTCCGGGTCACCGCCGTCCGCCACCCGCGCGCCCGGAACGGCCGACGCATCCGTCCCTCTTACCGATGTCGTCCTTACCGATGTCGTCAACGCCCGCGCCCCTTCCCCACTCCCACCGCCGCTCCCCCTGCTCCCCGCTCATCCGCCACGACCGCGACAACAACCAGGACGCCGTGAGTCATGTCACGGCGCCTCCAGCTGTGACATGGACGACGCCACACCACGCCACCGCACGGCCCCGGGCCACCGTGAATCCGTTGGACCAGCCGGCCGGGACGGCGCGAGGATGGCGGGGTCAGGAACCACCCGGGAGGACCCCACACCCATGCAGCCGCAGCCGCCGTACGACCTCCACGCCGCCGCCGACGACCGGCCGGTGACCGTCGACCGCCGGGAGGGCCCGTACGGCGAGGTGGTGCTGCGGCGGCGCGGTGGCGGGGGACCGTCGGCCGACGCCGTCTTCGAGATCATCGCCAACGGCTGCTTCCTCATGGACACCTCCGACGGCCGCTCCGAGCGGCTGCTCATCCGTGCCGCCCTCGACGCGCTGCCCGCCGACCGCCTCTCCCCCGCGCTGCTCATCGGCGGGCTCGGCGTCGGGTTTTCGCTGGTCGAGGCGGTGGCGGAGCCCCGCTGGGGGCGGATCGCGGTGGTCGAGCGGGAGGCCGCGGTGATCGACTGGCACCGCGCGGGACCCCTGGCTGCCGTGACCGCCGGGGCACTGGCCGATCCGCGCACCGAGGTCGTCCACGCCGATCTGGTCGAGTGGCTGCGAACGGGCCCGCGGACCTATGACGCGCTGTGCCTGGACATCGACAACGGCCCCGGCTGGACCGTCACCGAGGACAACGACGGCCTCTACTCCCCCACCGGACTCGCGGCCTGCGCGGCGCGTCTCGCGCCGGGCGGGGTGCTGGCCGTATGGTCGGCGCAGCCGTCGCCCGCGTTCGAGGAATCTCTCCGGAATGCCGGGTTCACACAGGTGCGTACGGAAGAGGTCGCCGTTGCCCGGGGTGTTCCCGACGTCGTGCATCTCGCGGTTCGGGGCGCGTAGCAAAGCCGCGTACGCTGGCTTTACGCTTGCTTGCCTACCAAACGCGGCTGAGCGATGACCAGGCGCGAGCCGCGGGTTTCACCGGAAGACGCAGGGGCGGGCGTATGGAGCAGACTCAAAACGGTCACAACGGGACCGCCACGACCACCCCTGGCGCACAGCGCCGGGTCCTCGTCGTCGAGGACGATCCGACCATAGTGGACGCCATCGCGGCCCGGCTGCGCGCCGAGGGGTTCCAGGTCCAGACGGCGGGAGACGGTCCGGCGGCGGTCGACACGGCCGAGGCGTGGCAGCCCGATCTGCTCGTCCTCGACGTGATGCTGCCGGGCTTCGACGGTCTGGAGGTCTGCCGACGGGTGCAGGCCCGGCGGCCGGTGCCCGTGCTCATGCTGACCGCGCGCGACGACGAGACCGACATGCTGGTGGGGCTCGGGGTCGGCGCCGACGACTACATGACCAAGCCGTTCTCCATGCGCGAACTGGCCGCGCGGGTGCATGTACTGCTGCGGCGGGTGGAGCGGGCGGCGCTGGCCGCGCACACTCCGCGCAGCGGGATCCTGCGCCTGGGCGAGCTGGAGATCGACCACGCCCAGCGCCGGGTGCGGGTGCGCGGCTCGGATGTGCACCTCACCCCGACCGAGTTCGATCTGCTGGTCTGTCTGGCCAACACCCCGCGCGCGGTGCTCTCGCGCGAGCAGCTGCTGGCCGAGGTGTGGGACTGGGCGGACGCCTCGGGCACCCGCACCGTGGACAGCCACATCAAGGCGCTGCGCCGGAAGATCGGCGCGGAGCGGATCCGTACGGTGCACGGCGTGGGCTACGCCCTGGAGACCCCGGCGGCATGACGAAGGCCCGCTGGGCACGCAGGATCCCCAAGGTCCGGGCAGGCGCGGATCCCAGGGCGTGGGTACGCCGGGGCTGGGCGCGCGGGGCTCCCCAGGCCTGGGCGGACCGGGCTCCCAAGCTCTGGGCACGCGGGGTCCCCAAGGTCTGCCGGCTGCCCGGAGCCCCCACGGGCCGGCGGGCGTGGTCCCGCGCCACCTGGGCCCGGATCTGGGAGGCGCTGCGCCCCTTCGATCCGTACCGCTCGGTCAAGGCGGCGCTGGGGGCGCTGGTCGTCGGCTCGGTGATCATCACCACGCTGCTCGTCTTCGCGGCGATGCACTCCGACACCGAGCTGCGCGTCATCACCATCTTCTCGATCATCGCCTCGCTGCTGATCACCCAGTTCGTGGCGAACGGGCTCACGGCCCCGCTGGACGAGATGACCGAGGTCACCCGGGCGATGGCCAACGGCGACTACACCCGGCGGGTGCGGGCGGCGCAGCGCGGGGACGAGTTCGGCGACCTGGCGTCCGCGTTCAACCGGATGGCGGCCGACCTGGAGGCGGTGGACACCCACCGCAAGGAGCTGGTGGCCAACGTCTCGCATGAGCTGCGCACCCCGATCGCGGCGCTGCGGGCGGTCCTGGAGAACGTGGTGGACGGGGTCTCGGACGCCGATCCGGAGACCATGCGGGTCGCGCTGAAGCAGACCCAGCGCCTGGGCCGCCTGGTGGACCAGCTGCTCGACCTCTCCCGCCTCGACAACGGGGTGGTGCCGCTGTACACGCGGCGGTTCGAGGTCTGGCCGTATCTGGCCGGGATCCTCAAGGAAGCGAGCATGGCCAAGGGGGCGGAGTCCCATTCGGGCGCGCACACCCGTAAGGACGTCCATCTCAACCTGGACGTCTCGCCGCCCGAGCTGACCGCCCACGCCGATGCCGAGCGGCTGCACCAGGTGATGGCGAACCTCATCGACAACGCGGTGAAGCACAGCCCGGCACACGGCCGGGTGACCGTGCGCGCCCGGCGCGGTGACGGCCCGGAGAGCCTGGAGCTGGAGGTGCTGGACGAGGGCCCCGGCATCCCGGAGGCGGAGCGGCACCGGGTCTTCGAGCGGTTCAACCGGGGCGGGCTCTCCCCGGACGGCTCGGTGGACGGCCGGCGGCGGCCGGGGCCGGGGCCGGGCAGCGACGGCGGCACCGGTCTGGGGCTGGCGATCGCGCGCTGGGCGGTGGATCTGCACGGCGGGCGGATAGGGGTGGCGGAGTCCCCGCGCGGCTGCCGGATCAAGGTCAGCCTCCCCGGACCCGCCCCGGAACCCAAACAAGGCACCCCCAGAGATCAAAGCTGAAGTAAAGTCGATCCTGTCGCGCACATACGAGCGGCAGGGGTGCACGTCTGCGCTGCCCCGCACCGGAGGAAACGCACGAAACCCCGTGTGTTTCCCGGTGCGTCATGCGCTGAAACCCGCCAATCAATGTGACTTGCGCGACGATGACCAGTGCGACCTGCACGTAAGGGTCGAAGAGGCGTAGCCTTTATTCCCGCTGTCCACCACCTTTAGGAAGCGGAAGAGGGCGGTTGCCGCCGTGTCGCCACAGTCCCCCAACACCTCGAGCGTCTCGACCGATGAACAGGACGGGCAGGGGAGTAACCCTGCCGCTGCCTTCGGCCCCAATGAGTGGCTCGTCGACGAGATCTACCAGCAGTACCTCCAGGACCCGAACTCGGTCGACCGAGCCTGGTGGGACTTCTTCGCCGACTACAAGCCGGGTCAGGACACCGGCTCCGCGGTGGCCAAGCCACCACAGGGAGTAGCCGCGAGCGC
The DNA here is from genome assembly GCF_042750115.1 of Streptomyces sp. NPDC059455. NCBI lineage: Bacteria > Bacillati > Actinomycetota > Actinomycetes > Kitasatosporales > Streptomycetaceae > Streptomyces > Streptomyces sp. NPDC059455. Next base: position 250 of record NZ_JBHYVB010000251.1, on the reverse strand, counting down.
CGCCCCGGCGGCCCCGGCCAAGCCCGCCGCGGCGGGACCGGCGGAGGCCAAGCCCGCCGCCCCGGCCGCGAAGCCCGCCGAGGCCAAGCCGGCCGCCGCGGCCCCCGCCGCTCCCGCTGCCGCGAAGCCCGCGGCGGCGCAGCCCGCGGCCCACGCCGCGAATGCCGCTCCGGCGGCCCCTGCGAAGACCGCGCCGGCCAAGCCGACCCCGGCCGAGCCGACGGTGGCCGAGATGGGGCGCGCCGCGGCG
>NZ_JBHYVB010000250.1:0-14767 GCF_042750115.1 Streptomyces sp. NPDC059455 | reverse complement strand
GCCGGGGCCCCGCCCCCCCTGGACCGCGGGGTCTGGGGCGGAGCCCCCCACGCGGCGGAGCCGCAAATCGTCAGGTGTCGGGAAGGGGCGAGGAGGGGAGCAGCCCGCCGCAGGCGCACACGGCGGAGCCGCACATGGGCACAGCCCCGCGCCCCTTCAGGGCCCGCACCCGGCAACGAATCGCGGAGGAGCAGCGCCCGGCCACGGCCTAGCCGCAGCAGTCCGAGTCCAGCCCGCGCGGCAGACGCTCGCCACCGAAGACGGCCATCGTCGCCTCGTCGCCGCCCAGCGACGCGACGGCGAGCAGCAGCGACCCGGCCGTCCAGGTGGTGCGCTCCTCCGGCCAGACCGCGTCGTCCTCGAAGACGTAGCCGGTCCAGTACATGCCGTCCTCGGCGCGCAGCGTCGGCTGGATCCACCGCAGGATGTCCACCGCGCGGTCGGACTCCCCCATCACCCAGAGCGCGAGCGCGAGTTCGCAGCTCTCGCCGCCGGTGATCCAGGGGTTGGGGGAGACACAGCGCACTCCGAGCCCGGGGACCACGAAGCGGTCCCAGCCCTCCTCGATGCGTTCCTTGGCGGCGGCGCCGGTGACCGCGCCGCCGAGGACCGGGTAGTACCAGTCCATCGAGTAGCGGTGTTTGTCCAGGAACCGCTCGGGGTGGTGGCGTATGGCATGGCCGAGCAGCCCGGCCGACAGCTCCCAGTCGGGCTGGGGCTCCTCGCGGTGTTCCGCGATGGCCAGGGCGCAGCGCAGCGCCTGGTAGACGGAGGAGGAGCCGGTCAGCAGGGCGTCGGGGTCCACGGTGCCGTCGGCGCGGTGCCGCCAGCCGATCTGGCCGCCGCTCTGCTGCAGTCCGAGCACGAATTCGATGGCGGCGAAGACGGTGGGCCAGATCTGGTCGAGGAAGGCGTCGTCGCCCGTGGAGAGGTAGTGGTGCCAGGCGCCGACGGCCACGTAGGCGCAGAAGTTGGACTCCCGGCCGCGGTCGGTGGGGTCGGTGGCGGCCACGCCGTCGGGGGTGTCGGGGTAGGCCGCGTACCAGGAGCCGTCGGGGTTCTGGTGCCGGGCCAGCCAGCGGTAGGCGGCTGTGGCGCGCTCGTGTTCGCCCGCCGCGTCCAGCGCCATCGCGGACTCGATGTGGTCCCAGGGGTCGAGGTGGTGGCCGCGGAACCACGGTATGGCGCCGTCCGCGCGCTGGACGGCGGCGATGCCCTCGACCGTGCGCAGCACCTGCTCGGGGCTGAGCACCCCGGGCAGCGCGAGCCGTTCGGTGCGGGGGCCGGGGCGCGGTCCGAGCGCCGTCACGCCCGCTCCTCACGCGGTGCGTGGGGCTTGGTCGCGTACGCCACGAAGCTCTTGCCGACGAGGGGGTTCAGCGCGCGCTCGGCGAGCCGCGTGGCCAGCGGCTTCTTCATGATGTCCCACACCAGCAGCTGGTGGTACGCGCGCACCGGCAGCGCCTTGTCGTTGTCCACTCCGAAGGCGCACTTGAGCCACCAGTAGGGGCTGTGCAGCGCATGGGCGTGGTGGGTGCCGTACGGCCGCAGTCCGGCCTCGCGCATCTTCTCCAGCAGCTCGTCGGCGCGGTAGATGCGGATATGGCCGCCCTCGACCTCGTGGTAGGCGTCCGACAGCGCCCAGCAGACCTTCTCCGGGCCGTAGCGGGGCACGGTGACGGCGATCCGGCCGCCGGGCCTGAGCACTCGCACCATCTCGGCGAGCACGCCCTTGTCGTCGGGTATGTGCTCCATCACCTCGGAGATGATGACCACGTCGAAGCTGTCGTCGGGGAAGGGCAGGGCGAGGGCGTCGCCCTCCATGGCGGTGGCCGTGGCGCCCGCCGGGGCCTCACCGGCCTCCTTCATGGCGGCGAACCACTTGGCCACCTCGCGTATCTCCTCGCCGTTGCGGTCGAGCGCCACGACCTGGGCGCCGCGCCGGTAGCACTCGAAGGCGTGCCGTCCGGCGCCACAGCCGAGGTCGAGGACGCGATCGCCGGGGGCGAGGGGGAAGCGGGAGAAATCGACGGTCAGCACGGGGGTCTGCTTTCGTCCGGCGGATTCGTGAGGCGGGAGAGGTCGGGGGGCGGGAGGCGTTGGAACTGGGAAGGACAAGGGGCTCAGCGGTGGGCGGCGGTCCGCGCGGAGACGCCGATGGCCTGGCGGTACTGCTCGACGGTGCCGCGGGCGGCCTGCTCCCAGGTGAAGCGCCGCAGCACCCGTTCCCGGCCGGCCGCGCCCAGCCGCCGTCTGAGGTCGGCGTCGCCCAGCAGCCGGGTCAGGGCCGCGGCGAGCGCGTCGGCGTCGCCGGGCGGTACGGCCAGACAGGTCTCGCCGTCGACCCCGGCGACCTCGGGTATCGCGCCGCCGGTGGTGGCGACCAGCGGGGTGCCGGTGGCCATGGCCTCGGCGGCGGGCAGCGAGAACCCCTCGTACAGCGAGGGCACGCAGGCGATCTGGGCGCCGCGCACCAGGTCCACCAGTTCGGCGTCGCTGATGCCCTTGACGAACTCGACGGCGTCCTCGAGCCCGTGGCGCGCCATGGTGGTGGCCACCGGCCCCTCCTCCGGCCGCTTGCCGACGACGACCAGATGCGCCTGGGGATTCTCGGTGCGGACCTTGGCGAGCGCCTCGATCAGATACACCAGGCCCTTGAGCGGCACATCCGCGCTGGAGGTGGTGACGATGCGGCCGGGGGTCTCCGGGACGGCGGGGTCGGGCGAGAACAGGCCGGTGTCCGCGCCGATGTGCACCACATGGATCCGGTCCGGCCGTACCCCGAGGTCCTCCACGATCTCCCGGCGGGAGGAGCCGGAGACGGTGAGCACCGAGGGCAGCCGCCGGGCCACCCGCTTCTGCATCCGGGTGAAGCCGTACCAGCGGCGCACGGAGAACCGGCGCTTCCAGCCGTCGGCGGCGTCCAGCTCCAGCCGGCGGTCGACGGTGATCGGGTGGTGGATGGTGGTCACCAGCGGGAAGCCGAGCTTCTCCAGGCCCAGCAGCCCGTAGCCCAGGGTCTGGTTGTCGTGGACGACGTCGAACTGGCCGGGGCGCGCGGCGAGATGGCGGCGGGCGCGCAGGCTGAAGGTGAGCGGCTCGGGGAAGCCGCCGGTCCACATGGTGGAGACCTCCAGGGCGTCGATCCAGTCCCGGTACTCCTCCCGCCGGGGGGTGCGGAACGGGTCGGGCTGGCGGTAGAGGTCCAGGCTGGGCAGCTCGGTGAGGGTGACGCCCTCCTCGGTGTCGAGCACCGGGTACGGCTGGGCGCCGATGACCTCGACGGTGTGGCCGAGCCGGGCGAGTTCGCGGGAGAGATGACGTACATAGACGCCCTGGCCTCCGCAGAACGGATTCCCCTTGTAGCTGAGCAGCGCGATGCGCAGCGGCCGTTCCTCGGTGGCGGTGGGGGGTGCTGCTCGAAGCGGGTCGGCCCCGGTCTCCTGCGCGGCCTCTGCGGTCACTCGCGCCCCCTCCTTGGTGCAGTTCAGCGGGAGCGTATCCGCTTCCGTTTATCTAGAACAAGTTTCACTAACGCATCCCCTGAGGAGTCACGAAGATACCTGCCCCGGGCGACCTCTCCAGGACCGGGGCAGGTGATCCCTACCACTCAGTAGCCCGGACGTCAGGAGAAGTTGACGACGGGGGTGTGCACCGGATGCACCCCCCGCCGGCGCGACCGCGAGCGCCGCTCGACAGCAACCTGCCCCAACTGCGCGGACACGGGCGGATCGGGGAGGACCCGCGCTAGCCTAGAACGAGTTCCAGTGACTCGCAGGCGCGGGACGGTCCTGTCATCATGCACGATGTCCGCTTGTCGCCGACCCGCAGACGCAACACATTCGAAGTGGGACAAATGACCGCAGAAGTCAAGCCGGCCGCCCTGCAGCTGACCGAGCGGCAGGAGGCGCGCCGTCGGCGCATCCTGCACGCCAGCGCCCGGCTGGCCAGCCGAGGCGGCTTCGACGCGGTCCAGATGCGCGAGGTCGCGGAGAACTCCGGAGTGGCGCTCGGCACCCTCTACCGCTACTTCCCCTCCAAGGTCCATCTGCTGGTCGCCACGATGCAGGATCAGCTGCAGCACATGCACGAGACGCTGCGCAAGCGGCCGCCGTCCGAGGAGGAACCGGCCGCCCGGGTCGCCCAGACGCTGATGCGCGCCTTCCGCGCGCTGCAGCGCGAACCCCATCTGGCCGATGCGATGGTGCGCGCGCTCACCTTCGCCGACCGGTCGGTCAGCCCGGAGGTGGACACGGTCTCCCGGCTCACCACGGCGATCATCCTCGACGCGATGGGGCTGGACGAGGCTCCGACCGCCGAGCAGCTCTCGGCGGTCCGCGTCATCGAGCACACCTGGCATTCGGCGCTGATCACCTGGCTCTCGGGGCGGGCCTCGATCGCCCAGGTGAAGATCGACATCGAGACCGTCTGCCGGCTGATCGACCTCACCGCCCCCACCCCGGACCGATAGCCGGACGGACGGTACAACAGGAGCGCGCGCGCCAATTCCTGCGCCCCTTCGAGCTCCTGGAAGGGGTTTATGCGCCCTCACGCCCCCCATTGGCTCAAATTCCGCGTTCACGCCCTGCCCAATCCCGGTATTCATGAACGGCGCGCGACAGAGCGACAACGGCGCGCGATGAGAGAACCGCATCGTGGGGGGTGGAGAAGTTCGTGATCCGGTTACTTCTGGTACACGAGTCAGGATTGCTGAGATCGGCACTGGCATCCGTGATAGGGGCCGAACCAGACATCGAGGCGGCGGCGTGCTCCTGGCGCGACGCGCGTAGCAGGGCCCGTTCCCTACAGCCACAGGTGTGCGTGGTGGACACGGACAGCCCGGCGGCCGACAAGGCGGCGCGGAAGGGCGAGTGGGGGAAGTTCGTGGCATCCGCCTCTGGGGAGGGCGGGGACTGCGGACTGCTGGTGCTGGTCAACTCGGAGCGGCCGGGTCCACTGCGCCGCGCGCATGAGGCCCGTGCGCTCGGCTACGTCGACAAGGACGCCCCACCGCAACGGCTGGTCGAGGCCATACGGCAGGTGGCGAAGAAGGAGCGGTACGTGGACGACGCGCTCGGCTACGGCTTCCTCCAGGCGGCCAAGATCCCGCTGACCGAGCGGGAGTTGGGCGTGCTGTCGCTGGCCGCCGACGGCGCCTCCATATCGGAGATAGCCCGTACGCTGCATCTGTCCACCGGGACGATCCGCAACTATCTGGCCGCGATCACCCGGAAGACCGGGGCGCGCAACCGCGTGGACGCCATACGGATATCGCAGTGCGAGGGCTGGGTCTGAGATGAGTCCGGCCCCGGGTCCGCAGGCGCCGACGGCGGGTCCTGATCCGGCCAAACGCGGCCTCTGATCCGGCCAACGGCGGGTTCCGATCCGGCCAACGGCGGCCAGGAGAGCTACTCGTCGGGGGGAAAGACCTGTTCACCGGTTTCGGACAGCCGGATGGCGATCGCCTCGACCGGGCAGCCCTCGGCCGCCGCGAGCACCGCCTCGGAGGCATCGGCCTCCGTCTCGACCGGATGCGACTGCCGCGCCCCGTCGAGCCGGAAGCCGCCGGGGGCGGTGCTCACGCACATCCCCGAGCCGATGCACACGCCGCGGTCCACCTCGATCCGCCAGCGGTCCCCCATCAGCTCGGCTCCCCGTCCCACCCCTGGGGCAGGTGGATCATCTTGTGCTCCAGGTACGCGGAGAACCCCTCCGGGCCGAACTCCCTGCCCAGACCGGAGTTCTTGTAGCCGCCGAACGGCCCGAGCATGTCGAGGCTGAAGGTGTTGACCGAATAGGTGCCGGTGCGGACGCGCCGTGCGAAGTCGATGCCGTGCCCGACGTCCGCCGTCCAGACGGAGCCGGACAGCCCGTAGTCGGAGTCATTGGCGATCCGGGCCGCCTCCTCCTCGTCCCCGTACGGCAGCAGACAGATCACCGGGCCGAAGATCTCCTCACGGGCGATCCGCATGTCGTTGCCGACGTCGCCGAAGAGCGTGGGCTCCACGTACCAGCCGGTCCGCTGGGCCTCCGGACGGCCGCCGCCGGTCAGCACCTTGGCGCCCTCCCGCTGCCCCAGCGCGATGTAGTCCAGCGACCGGCGCTGCTGCCGCCGCGCCACCAGCGGCCCGACCTGGGTGGCCGGATCCAGCGGGTCGCCGACGACCAGGGCGGAGGCGGCGGCCGCGAACCGCTCGGCGATCTCGTCGTAGCGGGCGCGCGGCGCGAGGATCCGGGTCTGGGCCACACACGCCTGTCCGTTGTTCATCCAGGCGTTGGGCACGATCCCGGTGACGGCCGCCTCCAGGTCCGCGTCCGGCAGGATCACCGCGGCCGATTTGCCGCCCAGCTCCAGCGTGACCCGGGTCAGCTGGCGCGAGGCCACCTCCATCACCCGCTTGCCGGCCGCGACCGAGCCGGTGAACGACACCTTGTCCACGCCCGGGTGGCCGACCAGGTACTCGCTGACCTCGCGGTCGGCCGGAAGAATCGACAGCACCCCCTCGGGCAGCCCCGCCTCGGCCGCGATCTCCGCCAGGATGTAGGAGTCCAGCGGCGTCTCGGGCGACGGCTTGAGGATCACCGAGCACCCCGCGAGCAGCGCGGGCGCCAGCTTCGCGGCGGCCACGAACTGCGGTACGTTCCACGGCACCACGGCCGCGACCACCCCGACCGGCTCCCGCCGCACCAGCAGCGGGCCGAGCACCCCGGCCCGCCGCTCCTCGTAGACGAAGTCGCGGGCCACGGTGATGGCCGCGTCCCACACCATCATCGCGCCGAGCGCCTGGGCGAGGACACTCCACGAGTACGGGGAGCCGTTCTGCGCGCTGATGACCCGGGCGATCTCCTCATGGCGTACGGCGATGGCGTCCTTGATCCGGGTGACCACCGCGATCCGCTCGTCCAGGCTCGTCCGGGCCCAGGGGCCCTCGTCGAAGGAGGTCCGCGCCGCCGCGACGGCCCGGTCCACATCCGCGCGGGAGGCGTGCGGCACCCGGCCGATGACCTGCTCGGTGTGCGGCGAGACGACCTCGATGGTGTCCTCGCCCGCCGGATCGGCCAGCGCGCCGCCGATGAAGAGCTGCCCGTGCTCGATGAGGTCGTTCATCGCTGATGCCTTCCGGCCGATGACTGAGGTGTGGGTCTGACTGAGGGGGTACGTCTGGCTGAGGGGGTACGGGTACGTACGGTCGGCCCGACCGGGGCCGGGCCCGCCAATCGAGGCAGCCAATATCTGACGCTGCATCAGAACTGATACCAGTTCTAGCTATAGTGGGCAATGCTTGTGTCGAGGAGAGGGGGAGCCGATGGCGCAGGTGACGCGCGTGACCGACCATGGCGGCGGAGTGTGGAGCATCCCGGTGCCGATCCCCGACAACCCACTCGGGCACACCCTGGTCCACCTTCTCGACACCGACCGCGGCCCGGTCCTGATCGACACCGGCTGGGACGACCCCACGGCCTGGGACACCCTCACCGCCGGACTCGCCGCCTGCGGCGCCTCCGTCTCCGATGTCCACGGCGTCCTCGTCACCCATCACCACCCCGACCACCACGGGCTGTCCGGACAGGTGCGGGAGGCGTCCGGGGCGTGGATCGCCATGCACACCGCCGACGCCCAGGTCGTCCGGCGCACCCGGGAGGCCGAGCCCTCCCGCTGGCTGGACTATCTGGAGGAGAAGCTCGGCGCGGCCGGGGCGCCCGAGGAGCATCTGGCTCCGCTGCGCGCCACCCGCGCGTCCGGCCGCACGCACCTCCCGGGGCAGCGGGCCGCCCTCCCCGACCGCGAGATCGTCCCCGGTGAACTCCTCGATCTGGCGGGCCGGCGGCTGCGCGCCATCTGGACCCCCGGCCACACCCCCGGCCATGTCTGCCTCCACCTCGAAGAGGCCCATCCGGCGGCCGGGGAGGGACTGCCCGGCCATGGCCGCCTGTTCTCCGGCGACCATCTGCTGCCCGAGATCACCCCCCATATCGGGCTCTACGAGGACCCCGACGACATGACCGTCACCGACCCGCTCGGCGACTACCTCGACTCGCTCGAACGCGTCGCCGCCCTCGCCCCCGCCGAGGTACTCCCCGCCCATCAGTACGCCTTCACCGACGCCCCGGCGCGGGTGCGGGCGCTGCTGGACCATCACGAGGAGCGGCTGGCCGGGCTGCTGGCGCTGCTCACCACCCCGCTCACCCCGTGGCGGCTCGCCGAGGCCATGGAGTGGAACCGCCCGTGGGAGCAGATCCCCTTCGGTTCCCGCAATATCGCGGTCTCGGAGGCGGAGGCGCATCTGCGCCGACTGGTGAAGCTGGGCAGGGCGGAAGCGGTGCCGGGCAGCGATCCTGTGATGTACCAAGCGATTTGAGTGACATATGGGGTGCCGGTCCGACGAACCGGAAGCTAGCCTTACCGGCCTGGCGCACACAGCCGCACACCCCCCGTGACAGCCGTATCAGCAGGAGCATGCGTGACGAGCCCCACTCGCGATTCCGACCCGACTCCGACGGCCGGTCCGGCAGCAGGCCCGGCAGATCCGGCCGCTGATCCGACACCGCCCCCGGGCTGCCCCGCACACTCCGGCCGGGCCCCGGCCGGGCATGGGCTCGAGTCGCTGCACGGCCCCGAGTTCGCCTCCGATCCGTCCGCCACATACGCCCGCCTGCGGGATCACGGACGCATCGCGCCCGTGGAGCTGGCGCCCGGCGTCCCCGTCTCGCTCGTCACCAGCTATCAGACCGCGCTGGACATCCTGCGCGGCCCCGAGACGTTCTCCAAGGACGCGCGCCACTGGCAGGCGCTCACCGACGGCACCATCCCCATGGACAACCCCGTGGTGCCGATGATGATGTACCGGCCGAACGCGCTGTGCAGCGACGGCGAGCAGCATCACCGGCTGCGCGCGGCGATCTCCGACACCCTCGACCGCCTGGACATCCACGCGTTGCGCCGCTACGTGGAGCGGAGCGCCGACTTCCTTATCGACCTCTTCGGCCCCAAGGGCGAGGCCGATCTGCTCAAGGAGTACTCCGCCCGGCTCCCCCTGCTCGTCTTCAACCAGCTCTTCGGCTGCCCGCCCGAGCTGAGCGACAATCTGGTCCGGGCGCTCTCGGCGCTCTTCGACGTCACCGAGGACTCCGAGCAGGCCAACGCGCTCCTCGCGGAGACCCTCTTCCAGCTCATCGCCCTCAAGCGGGAGACTCCGGGCCCGGACATGACGTCCTGGCTGATCGCCCACCCCGCCGAGCTCACCGACGAGGAGCTGATCCACCAGATCGTCGTCCTCGTCGGCGCGGGCACCCAGCCCCAGCAGAACCTGATCTGCAACGGGCTGTTGCTCCTGCTGTCGGACGAACGGTTCCGGGGCGATCTCGCGGGCGGCACCATGCTGATCGAGGACGCGCTCAACGAGGTCCTGTGGAAGGACCCGCCGCTCGCCAACTTCTGCGTCCACTACCCGCGCCATGACGTCACGGTCGACGGACACCGGCTGCCCAAGGGCGACCCCGTCGTCATCAGCCTCGCGGCCGCCAACAACGATCCGTACCTGCTGTCGAACCGGCGCGGCAACCGGGCCCATCTGGCGTGGAGCGCGGGCCCCCACACCTGCCCCGCGAAGGACCCGGCCCAGCTGATCGCCTCCGTCGCCGTCGAGAAGCTGATCGACCGCCTGCCCGATCTCGAACTCGCCGTTCCCGCAGAGCAGTTGGAGTGGCGGCCCGGCCCCTTCCACCGGGCGCTGGCCGCACTGCCGGTGCGCTTCCCGCGGACGGCCGCCAAGTCCGACGAGGCGCTGGCCGAGATGGCGGCGGCGGCGACCGCGGCCATCTCGGGGGCCGTGGGCAGGACGCCCACGGTCGCGCGGACGGATGCCCCGGACGACGGTTCCGGCGAAACCCCGGACACCGCGTCCACCACCGCGGAGCCGCGGCCGGAGCCCGAATCCGGCGCCGAGCACGAGGCCCGGCGCCGCTGGTGGAAGTCCCTGGCCCAGTGGTGGCGCCGCGGGTAGCGGACGGCCGGGAGCGGGGACTGTCGGGCCGGACCGCTGGGCGCGCGGTATCGGATTGCCGGGCGGTGCCCGGCCGCGTAGCGTCGCGGCGCATGACTCCGACGCTGCGCACCGCGCGCCTGCTCCTTGAGCCGTACCGGCCCGAGGACGAGGACGCCTTCGTGGCGCTGTTCCAGGACCGGCGGGTGTGCCGCTGGCTGGGGGACGGGCGGCTCGCCGCGGCGGCCGAGGACCGGGCGCTGTTCGGGCGGATCCTCACCAAGGTCTACGCCCGGCGGCTGTTCGACGTATGGGCCGTCCGCGAGGACGGCCGGTACGTCGGCCACGCCGAGATCAAGCCGACCGAGGTCGTCGGCGGCCACGAGATCGTCTACGCGCTGGCCCCGGAGGCGTGGGGGCGCGGTCTGGGGACGGAGCTCACCGAGGCGGTCGTCGGCCACGGCTTCGGCACCCTCGGGCTGGGCGAGGTGCACGCCACGGTCATGGCGGCCAACGAGGCGTCACTGACCCTGCTCACCCGGCTCGGCTTCGCGCACCGCCGTGATATCGAGGAGGAGGACGGCACGACGACGCGCTGTCTCGCGGTCGTCCGGGGCGAAGGCCGTCGATCGACCCCGCCCATGGGCGGCTGAAGGCGCCCGATAAGTCGGCCGATAAGCTGTCCGTAAACTTCATACGCGTCCGATCGGGGGAAGCCGGTGCGATTCCGGCGCTGACCCGCAACCGTGAGCGCGCCCCGCGGGGCGTACGAGCCGGAACACCCGGGCGGGCGCGACGACGCAGGCTCCCGCCGCCGGACGACCGGTGGCGGCACCGTCGAGGTATGCGGAGCTGAGCCGGGTGCCAGGCGTGCCGCGGAGCGTTCCGCGTGCGGCGCGGCTGGACGGCCGTGCGCGGCTGCGTGCGCCCGTCCACCGACCGAGAGGCACCACAGCCATGAACATTCGCCGCAGCGTGGCGGCTCTTTCCCTGTGCGCCGCCATGTGCGCCGCCCTGGGCGCGGCCGCCGCGCCTGCCGCCGTGGCCGACGACGGCCCGGCCGGGCGTGCCGAGGGGCTCTACGGCGCCAAGGACCCGAAGTTCGACGGGGTGTGGCGGCAGTCGCTGGCGCTGCTCGCCCAGGACGCGGTGGGCGTCACCCCGGCGAAGTCGGCCATCGACTGGCTGGCCGGGCAGAGTTGCGCGGACGGCGGCTTCGCGGCGTACCGCGCGGACACGTCCAAGGCGTGCGACCCGAAGAAGGGCGAGTTCACGGACGCGACGGCGGCGGCGATCCAGGCGCTGGCCGCGGTGGGCGGGCGCTCCGGCACCGTGGAGAAGGGCATCGGCTGGCTGAAGCGCCACCAGAACGAGGACGGCGGCTGGGGCATGAACCCGGGCGGCCCGAGCGACGCCAACTCCACCGCGGCGGCGGTCGGCGCCTTCGCCGCCACCGGCCAGGACCCGGCGAAGGTGACGGCGGCCTCGGGCAAGGGGGCCTCGGGCAAGAGCGGCAAGAGCCCGTACGACGCACTGCTCGGCCTGCAACTGGACTGCTCGGCGAAGGCGGAGGAGCGCGGGGCGTTCGCGTACACGGCGGCCAAGGGCAAGCCCGCCGCCAATGAGCTGGCCACCGCGAGCGCCGCGCTGGCCGCGCAGGGCAAGGGCTTCGTCTTCGAGACCGTCGGCAAGGACGGCGGCGCCGAGCCGAAGCCGCTGCGCTGCGCGGGCGGAAAGGGCGGAGCCGGTTCACCCGAGGACGCCGCCGAGGCCGCCCTGGCCCACCTCTCCCGCGTCATGTCCGACACCGGTATGCACCTGAAGTCCGCGATGCCCGGCGCCAAGGACCAGCCCGACTTCGGTGGCACGGCCGACGCGGTGGTGGCGCTCGCCGCCGGAGAGCACAGCGCGGCCGCGGGCAAGCCCCTGCAGTGGCTGCAGAGCAAGAGCAGTGGCGCGGCGGCCTGGGCCAAGGGCGACCCCGGCGCCCTCGCCAAACTGACCCTCGCGGCCCACGCGGCCGGCGCCAACCCCCGCGACTTCGGCGGCGCCGACCTCGTGCGGCAGCTGAACGCCACCGGCCCGAAGCCCGAGGCGGCGGCCCCGGGCGCGGAGTCGGACGGGAGCGGCAAGAGTGAGGAGAAGAAGGACGACGGCGGCGGGATCGGCGGCGTCTGGTGGACGGTCGGCGTCTGCGCGGTCGCCGGCGTGGGCATCGGCTTCCTCCTGAGCGGCCGGAAGAGGCAGCAGCTTTGAGCCCGCGCACCTATGTGGCACCGGTCCGCACCGGGGCGGCTTCGGTCCCGCGCACCCGCGCGGCACGGGTCCGGTACGCCTCCTCGGCACCGGTACCGCGCGCCCGCGCGGCCCAGGCCCGGCGCGCGGACGCGACTTCCGTCCCGCGCCCCCGCGCGCGTTTCGCCTGGTGCGGCCGCGCGGCCCGGCTGTTGCTGTCCGCCGTCGCCTTGGTGCTGCCCGTCGTCGCCCTTCTCGCGATGGCCTGCGCGGCGCCCGCGCAGGCCGCCGACGGGTATCGCTACTGGTCGTTCTGGCAGCGGGGCGGGGACGGCGGCAGTTGGAGCTATGCCACCCAAGGGCCCTCCTCGGCGCGGCCCGGTGATGGCGACATGATCGGTTTCCGTTTCGCGCTCAGCGAGGACTCGGACGACGCCACCCGGCCGCGCGGCATGGCCGATTTCGCCGCCGTCTGTGCCGACACCCCGGCCACGGACTCCACCAAACGGGTCGCGGTGGTCATCGACTTCGGTACGGCCACCGACGCACCCGACCGCCGGACGCCGCCCGCGCCCCGTACCGAGTGCGCACGGGTCGGCCAGGACGCGTCCGCCGGGGAGGCGCTCGCCGCCGTCGCGAAGCCGCTGCGCTACAACTCCGCCGCGCTGCTGTGCGCCATCTCCGGCTATCCGGAGACGGGCTGCGGGGACAAGGTGAGCACCTCCGTGGACGCCCACGCCGCCCCGAAGGGTGACGGCGGCAAGGCGGACGGCGGCGGCTCGGGCCCCTCGGCCGGGCTGATCGGCGGGCTCGCCGCCGTCGTGCTGCTCGGCGCCGCGGCGGTGTGGCAGGCGCGCCGCCGTCGCGGATGAGCGCGCGGAAGACCGCCATGCCACCGCGCACCGCTGTTGGGGCCACGGCTCCGCGCCGCCCTGGCGTCGGGCTCCGCGGCCGACTGCGAACCGCTACCCCGCGCGGCGGAAACGCCCTGCACGCCGGGGCCTGGTGGCTGTGGGCGCTCGGGCTGGCCACGGCCGCGTCCCGGACCACCAACCCGCTGCTGCTCGGGCTGCTCATCGCGGTCGCGGGCTATGTGGTGGCCGTGCGCCGCACGGACGCGCCATGGGCCCGCTCGTACACCGCGTTCCTCAAGCTGGGTCTCGTCGTGCTGGCCATCCGGCTGTTCTTCGCGGTCTTCTTCGGTTCGCCGATCCCCGGGACGCGGGTGCTCTTCACCCTCCCCGAAGTCCCGTTGCCCCACTGGGCGCAGGGGGTGCGCATCGGCGGCCGGGTGTCGGCCGAGGGGCTGGCGTTCGCGCTGTACGACGGGCTGCGGCTGGCCACCCTGCTGATCTGCGTCGGCGCCGCGAACGCCCTCGCCAGCCCGGCGCGGCTGCTCAAGTCGCTGCCCGGCGCGCTCTACGAGGCCGGGGTCGCGGTCGTGGTGGCGATGACCTTCGCACCCCATCTGGTGGCGGACGTAACCCGGCTGCGCTCCGCGCGTAGGCTGCGCGGCCGCCCCGACCGCGGGGTGAAGGCGCTGCTGCAGGTCGGACTGCCGGTGCTGGAGGGCGCGTTGGAACGCTCGGTGGCCCTGGCGGCGGCGATGGACGCCCGCGGCTACGGCCGCACCGCCCAGGTCCCGCCCGCCGTCGCCCGTACCACCACCGCGCTGACGCTGGGCGGACTGCTCGGCGTCTGCTGCGGTACGTACGGTCTGCTCGCGGCCGAGGGCGCGGGCTACGGTCTGCCGCTGCTGCTCACCGGACTCGCCGCCGCGCTCGGCGGCCTGTGGCTGGGCGGCCGCCGCTCGGTGCGCAGCCGCTACCGGCCGGACCGCTGGGGCGTACGGGCGTGGCTGGTGGCGGGGTCGGGAGCGGCGGTCGCGGCACTGCTGATCCGCGCCGCCTCCTATGCCCCCGAGGCCCTCCAGCCATCGGTCGTCCCGCTCACCGCCCCAACGCTGCCGCTATGGCCCGCGGCGGCCGTACTCCTGGGCCTGCTCCCGGCCTTCGCGGCCCCGTCACCAACACGGGCTCCGGCCCGCGAACCGGTCCCGCCGCACAAGGCCCCCACCGAACCGGCCCACGCCCGGGACCGGCAGCGCCCGGAATCCCCCGGCCCCGACACCCGGCCCGCGGCCAAGCGGCACCCGCAACCCGACGACGCGGCCACGGAGCCACCCCCGGACACCGCTCCCGCACCGATACCGCCCCCAGCCACGAGCCGCGAACCGGCCCCGCCGGAAGACGCCCCCACCAAACCGGCCCGCGCCCGGGACCGGCGACGCCCCGAACCCCCGTACCCCGGCACCCGGCCCGCCATCGAGCCGCACCCGCAACCCGACGACACGGCCACGGCGCCACCCCCGGACACCGCGCCCGCACCGATACCGCCCCCAGCCACGAGCCGCGAACCGGCCCCACCGGAAGACGCCCCCACCAAACCGGCCCACGCCCGGGACCGGCGACGCCCCGAACCCCCGTACCCCGGCACCCGGCCCGCCATCGAGCAGCACCCGCAACCCGACGACACGGCCACGGCGCCAC
>NZ_JBHYVB010000249.1:3529-14874 GCF_042750115.1 Streptomyces sp. NPDC059455 | reverse complement strand
GTCCGGGGCCTGGGGCGGAGCCCCAGTTGTGGGAAGGGGCGGGGAGGGGAACAGCCCGCCGCAGGCGGCGAGACCCGCCGAACGCCCCCTAGCCGCGGCCATTCGGCTCCGCCCCCGGCGTGGGCGGGAGAAGGCCAAGCTCGGCGGCGCGAACCCCGGCCTGGAACCGGGAGTTGGCGCCGAGCTGGGACATGATGTCGGCCACATAGCGCCGGTAGGTGCGCACCGAGACGGTGAGTTCGCGGGCCGCGACCTCGTCGGTGACCCCGGCCTGGAGGTACCTCAGGATGCGGCGGGCGAACGCCGCCCGCGTACGGTCCCCGAAGACGAACCGCTCCCCGGCCCGGAAGGCGTCCTTCCAGATGGACTCGAAGAGCATCCGCAGCGAGTGCAGCAGCTCCGCCACCCGGATCACCGACGCCCGCCGCCCCGCCGCCGACTCGGCCACCACCAGCGCCACGCTGTCGTCCACGATGAGCGCCTGGAGCGGCGGCATATGGGCCACCCGGATGGCCACGGCCCGCTCCCGGCCCAGCTGTTCGCGGACGAAGTCGTCGTCCAGCAGCGTGGGCGTGGTCAGCAGCCGGATCGCCACGCCCTCATGGGCGCCGTAGAGCAGGTCCCGCTCGACCTGGTCGCTGCGCCGCCGCAGCCGGTCCGCCCGGGACGGCCGTCGTGCGTGGATGATGTCGATGCTGGTCCGCGCCTCCTTGACCAGGCCCTCGGCCGTCTCCAGCACCGCGTCGTAGGTGTCGTCGACCCCGATGATGAGCTGCTCCTGGGAGCTGCGGTCCCGGTGCAGCGCGACCATCGACTCGATGCGCGCCTTCGCTTCCAGCAGGGCCTTTTCGAGTTCGTCCTCTCGCGAGCCGGACATGCCAACCATCCCCCTGAAGATATGGCTGAAGTTATGGATCGGCGGGCCGCCGCGATCCCCCGTGACGGCCCGGTCCCGACAGCGTTGTGTCGTCGCCCTCAGTCGGCGAGCAGGCCGAGCTCGACCGCGCGCGCCCCGGCCTGGAAGCGCGAGCTGGCGTCCAGCTCCCGCATGATCTCCGCGACATGTCGGCGGTAGGTGCGCAGCGACACATTGATCGCCCGCGCCGCGGTCTCATCGGTGTGACCGGCGCGCAGGGCCTCCAGAACGGTGCGGGCGAACTCCGTGCGCAGCCTCGGCCCGAGCCCGAGGTGGTCCGCCAGCTTGCGGCCCCGGGACCAGGCACCGGCGAAGAGGAGCTCCAGGGCCCGTACGGCGCCGAGGTCGTTGACGACGGCCACCTGCCCCTCCGGCCCCTGCCCCGCCGACCCCTGCCCCTCCGGCTCCTGGACCTGCGTCTGCACCAGCGCCGAGGCGCCGTCGACCACCACGATGCCGCGCAACTCGCTCTGCGAGACGCGCACTTCGGGACGGACTCGGGTCAGCGGGCGCAGCCGCTCGGCCACGCCCTCCGCGGCCGGCACATTGCACAGCACCCGGACCACGGCCCGGCTCGGGGTGCGGTCCAGCTCCTCGATCACGGCGTTCTCGAAGGCGCCCGCGCGGGTGAGGGTCACGGCCACCGAGTAGCGGGCGCCGCCGATGAGCGGGGCGAGGGAGTCGCCGAGCCGGGCGCCGTCGGTGCGCACCACCGGAGAGGGCGTGGTCAGTCTGCGCGAGTGCAGCAGAACCGTGGACTCGATCAGCTTGCGCGCCTGTAACAGCGCCTGTTCCAGATGAGACGCGTGGTCGTCGGACCGCTCCGTCGTCTCGTCGGCACCCCGTGGATCAACACCACGTGGATCAATTGCCACACCCATCCCGAATCCCCCGTCGATTGGCATGCACCGGTTCTTCGCCATCCACCGAGCCCTGAGAATTCACCCGAGCGGAATGGCACCGTGCGTAGCAGTGTATTGGACACTAGATTGAGCGAACAGATTGGGTCAACCGCAAGCGAGTCAAGGCGCTCACCGGCCAAAGAACAAGTAAACGACCGTTTTCAGTGAGGCGTGCACCCATGCGCCGCTACTGTCAGGTTGCTGCGCACCGACCCCCTAAACGGAATCGCTTCCCCTCCTTTTCGCGCCAATGCGCATGCACACGATCACGCTTCGCCACACCAGTGACCTCTTGAGGCCAACGCCGCTCCCCCTCAGGCACCTTGCTGCCTACGGTGATCACGTGATGGCACGGCCTCGCGGGCCGCTTCAGCACCTTACGCCACAGTAGTCGCCAATGACCACATCCGCATCAGGCATTTTGGCCTGCGCTATCGACTGAAAAGCGCCATGAATTGCCTCCGTCTTTGTTGAGCGATAAAGAATTCAACTGTGCCAGGGGAATGAATTCGGCCATGCTTTGCGCTCCTCGCCCGTCCTGCCGGGGAACGAATCCCGCTCCCCCGCACGGCGGAGCCGGATGGTCCCGGAGAGGGACGCGGCCCCCGGCACCGAGCGCGAAGATGATCGCAACGCACAGAAGGAGAGCTCGATGGACCGGTGGGACCGGATGGGGCGGCTGGCCGCGTACGGGGGCGCCGCCGCCATGGCCCCCTATGCCGTGATCAAAGTGTCGTGGGTGGTCGGCTCACTGCTCGGACTGGCGCCCGTCGGGGCCGGGTTCGGGCTCGCCGAATGGGTGGTGCTCAACACCGTGACGGTCGGCATGGCGGTCATCGGGATCGCTCTGGGACTGGCGCTGGCCCGGCCGTGGGGGATGCGGCTGCCCGGGGTGCCCCTGGTCTTCTGCGCCTGGGTCGGCGCGGGGTTCCTGGTCTCGATGCTGCCGTACGCGGTGGCCGACTCGCTGGTGTCGGAGCCGGACACCTCCGGGTCCGGGAGCGACAGCGACCCGCAGATGCCCGGCTGGGAGGCCGCCCTGATCCAGTTCGGCTTCATCGGCATGGGCCTGGGCCTCACCCTCGCGCTCCCCGCCTATCTGCGCAGGCGCTGGCCGGAAGCGTTCACCGGCCGGACCGGCGGGCCCTCACCGCTCGGCCGGGCGGCCGTGGCGCTCGGCGCCGCCGTCGGCCTGATGTGGCTGTACTGGGCGGCGGGCGGCACCGCGGGCCTCGCTCACCCCGACGAGGGCCGCACCACCTGGCGCCTGCTGTGCGGGATCTGCGGCACCTGGGCGCTGGTCGCCGCGTTCGCCGTGGCCCGCCCGGGGCGCGAGGGCCCCGGGCGACTCCCCCGCTGGCTGCCGTCGGTCCTCGGCTGGCTCGGCTCGGGCTCGCTCTTCGCGTGGAGCGGCTGGAAGCTGCCGTTCACCCTGTACGTCGCGATCGCCTCGCCCTCCGACGTCGTCCTCCCGGAGCGGCTGGGCCTCGCGATCACCCTCCACCTGTGCGCCGTTGTGGCGGGCGCCGCGATGATGTGGACCCTCACCCGCGCCCCGTCCCGGACCACCCCGGGCATGGCCACGGCCCCACCCGCCTGACGCCGCCAGACGCCAACGGCCGTGCGGGGCCGGAGACTTCCGCCTCAGCCCTCCTCGCGCACGGGCTCCAGCACCGCCACGCACTCCACATGGTGGGTCACCGGGAAGAGGTCGAAGGCGCGGGTCCGGCGCGGGGCGTAGCCCGCCTCGCGGAAGTACTTGAGGTCGCGGGCGAGGGCCGCCGGGTCGCACGCGACGTAGGCGATGCGGCGGGCGCCCAGGGCCGCGAGGCGGGTGACCGTCTCCTTGCCCGCACCCGCTCGGGGCGGGTCCAGGACGATCAGGTCGGCATCGGTGATCCCGGTGCGGGGCAGCACCTGCTCGACCTTGCCGTGCTCGACGCGGACGCGCTCCAGGTCCTGGAGGTTGTGCCGGGCGTCCTCGACCGCGCGCTTGCTCGACTCGATGCCCAGCACCGCGCCGCGCTCCCCCACCCGCTCGGCGATCGCGCCCGCGAAGAGGCCGACGCCGCAGTACAGATCGAGGGCCATCTCGCCCTTACGGGGCATCAGACCCTGCATCACGGCCTCGACGAGGACGTCCGCCGCCTTCGAGTGGACCTGCCAGAAGCCGCCCTCGCCGACCCGCCAGGTGCGGCCCGCCGCGCGCTCGCGGACGAAGGGGCGGCCGTGGACGCGGTGCACCAGACGGGTCCGCTCCCGGCCGCGGGACTCGCTGACCCGCAGCACGGAGACCGGCCGGTCCAGCTCCACGATCGGCAGCCGGGCGCCGGGGCGCGGGGTGAGGACCACCTGCCGGTCGGAGGAGCCGGTGGCGGCGATGGCCTCCACGGTGGCGATCTGGGGCCATTCGCGCTTCTCGACGCCGAGTTCGGTGACGCCGGGGGCGGCGATCAGACAGTGGTCGACCGGCTCGACCTCGTGCGAGCGGTGGCGGCGCAGCCCGGGGCGGCCCTGCTCGTCCACCGCGTACTGCACCCGGGTGCGCCAGGCCGGGACCTCGCCGCGGGCCACCTTGTCGCCGGGCGCGGGTTCGACCGTGCCGTCCCAGCCCGCCTCTTCGGGGGTGAGCCCGGCCAGCCGGGCCAGCTGCTCGGTGATCACGTCGGCCTTGAGCCTGCGCTGGGCGCCGGGGGCGGCGTGCTGCCAGTCGCAGCCGCCGCACTTGCCGGGCCCGGCGAACGGGCACGGCGCCTCGACCCGGTCCTTGGAGGCGTCCAGCACCCGCACCGCGTCGGCGCGCAGGAAGCGCGCGCCCTCCTCGCCCTCGGTCACCCGGGCGACGACCCGCTCGCCGGGCAGGGCGTGCCGGACGAACAGCACCTGGCCCTCGGCGGTCCGGGCGATGCAGTGGCCGCCGTGCGCCACCGGGCCGACCTCGACCTCGTACTCCTCGCCGACCAGCGATGCCTTGGGTTCACTTTGCATGGCGGGCTCAGGCTCCAGAAGGGGTGAGGGGGCGCGGTGGAACAACAGCCCACCAGTCTACGTCGCGCCGGACCTCACCCCGTCAACGCCCGGATCCCCGGATCCCCGGATCCCCGGATCACCGGATCACCGGATCCCTCGGTCCCTGGGCCCCTGGGTCTAGCGACCCGTGGTGACGCCCGGCTTCTCGCCCTTCGGCTTCTCGCCCTTCTCCCGCTTGGGCGGGATCACCGGGCCGCGCCGCACCGCGCCCGGCGCGCTCCACTCGGCCCGCTTGCGGGCCCGCTTGCGGGCCAGCTCGGAGGAGTCCAGCTGCCACGGCACGGAGGTCACCATGACGCCCGGGGTGAACAGCAGCCGCCCCTTGAGCCGCAGCGCGCTCTGGTTGTGCAGCAGATGCTCGTACCAGTGGCCGACCACGTACTCGGGGATGAAGACGGAGACCACATCGCGCGGGCTCTCCCGGCGCAGGCTCTTGACGTAGTCGATGACCGGCCGGGTGATCTCGCGGTAGGGCGAGTCGAGGATCTTGAGCGGCACGTCTATGCCGCGCTCGTGCCATACCTCCTGCAGCGCCTTGGTCTCGGCGGGGTCCACATTGATGCTCAGCGCCTCCAGCCGGTGGGAGCGCATCAGCTTGGCGTAGGCCAGAGCGCGCAGCGTCGGCTTGTGGATCTTGGAGACCAGGACGATGGAGTGCACCCGGGAGGGGCGCACCTCCTCCTCGTCGAGCTGTTCGGTGGCCGCCGCCAGTTCCTCGGAGACACCGTCGTAGTGGCGCCTGATGGCCGTCATGGTGACGTAGAAGATGACCATGCCGAGCAGGGCGACCCAGGCGCCGTGGGTGAACTTCGTCAGCAGCACCACGACCAGCACCAGGCCGGTGAAGAAGGCCCCGAAGGTGTTGATCGCGCGGGCGCGGATCATGCGGCGGCGGTTGTTGGGGTTCCGCTCGGTGGCCAGATGGCGGTTCCAGTGCCGCACCATGCCGGTCTGGCTGAGGGTGAACGAGACGAAGACACCGACGATGTAGAGCTGGATCAGCCGGGTGGAGTCGGCCCCGTAGAGGTAGACCAGGACCGCGGCGGCCGAGGCCAGCAGCACGATGCCGTTGGAGAAGGCGAGCCGGTCGCCGCGGGTGTGCAGCTGGCGGGGCAGATAGCGGTCCTGGGCCAGGATCGAGCCGAGCAGCGGGAAGCCGTTGTACGCGGTGTTGGCGGCCAGGAACAGCACCAGCGCGGTGGCCGCGGCCAGCACCACGAAGAAGAACGAGCCGTCGCCGAAGACCGCGGCCGCGACCTGCGAGATCACCGGGTTCTGGGTGTAGTCGCCGCCGAGCGGTACCCCGTTCTTCAGCAGGTCTTGCGCGGGGTTCTCGGCCATCTTGACGTTGGTGACCAGGGCGAGGGTGATGATGCCGACGAACATGGCCACGGCGAGGCCACCCATCAACGCCAGCGTCGTGGCCGCGTTACGGCTCTTGGGCTTGCGGAAGGCGGGCACGCCGTTGCTGATCGCCTCGACGCCGGTCAGGGCGGCACAGCCGTCGGAGAACGCGCGCAGCAGCAGGAAGATCAGCGCGAAGCCGGCCAGCCCGGTCTGCTCGGCGTGGACCTCGAAGCCCGCGGTGGGGGCCTTCATGTCGTCGCCCAGGACCAGCCCGCGGTAGCCACCCCAGAGGATCATCGCGAAGACGCCGCCGACGAAGACGTAGGTGGGGATCGCGAAGAGCTTGCCCGACTCCCGTACGCCCCGCAGGTTCATGAGCGTCAGCAGCAGGATGATCCCGACCGCGCAGAGCGTCTTGTTCTCGACGAAGAAGGGGACGGCCGAGCCGAGGTTCTCCACGCCTGAGGAGATCGACACCGCCACCGTGAGGACGTAGTCGACCAGCAGGGCGCTGGCGACGGTCAACCCGGCCTTGGGGCCGAGGTTGGTGGTGGCGACCTCGTAGTCACCGCCTCCGCTGGGGTACGCGTGGACGTTCTGGCGGTACGAGGCGACCACCGTGAACATCAGCACGACGATGGCGATCGTGATCCACGGGCTGTAGTGGTAGGCCGACGCACCCGCCACGGACAGAACGATCATCACCTGCCCCGGCGCGTACGCGACGGAGGACAGGGGGTCGGAGGCGAAGACGGGGAGCGCGATGCGTTTCGGGAGGAGGGTCTCCCCCAGCTTGTCGCTGCGCAGCGCCCGCCCGATCAGGATCCGTTTCGGGAGGTCGGTCAGTTTGGACACGCTGAGGATCGTAAGGGGTAGCCCGGGCCCCCGCCCACCCGCCCACCCCTGGGAAAAGGGGCGGGCGGGAGCACGGGCCCCCGGGCGGTCAGACCAGTCGCGCGGGCAGGGTGCGGTGGCCGTTGGAAATGAAGGACTCCACCGGCTCCAGCGGGTCCTGTCCGGACGCGAGTGTGAGCCCGGGGAAGCGGTCGAAGAGCGCCGGGAGCGCGATCGCGGCCTCCAGCCGCCCCAGCGGGGCGCCGAGGCACAGATGGACGCCGTGGCCGAACGCCAGATGGCTCTTGAGCTGCCGGGTGACGTCGAAGGCGTCCGCGTCCCCGCCGTGCACCTCCGGGTCGCGTCCGGCGGCCGCGTAGGCGGCCAGGATGGCGTCGCCCTTGCGCAGCACCACGCCGCCGTCCAGCTCGATGTCCTCCACGGCGTAGCGCAGCGGCAGGTTGGCGACCGGGGCGGAGTGCCGCAGTGTCTCCTCGATCACATCGTCCCAGGTGGCCCGGCCCGCCCGGACGTGCTCGAGCTGCTCGGGCCGGGTGAGCAGCGCGTGGATGGCGTTGTCCAGGAGGTTGACCGTGGTCTCGTGACCGGCCGAGAGGAACAGGGCGAGGGTGTCGGTGAGCTCCTTCTCGCTGAGCCTGGAGTCGCTCTCCTCCTCCCGCACCGCGATCAGCCCGCTGGTCAGGTCGTCGCCGGGCTTCTCGCGCTTGGTGGCCACCAGCTCGCCGAGGACGGCGTACATCTCGCCGTAGGTGGCGGTGACCTCGTCCGCGGAGGCGGAGGTGTGGAAGATGCTGTCCACGACCCGGCGCATCCGCTCGCGCAGGTTCTCGTCCTCGAGCCCGAACAGCTCGGAGATCACCTGGATGGGCAGCGGGTACGCGTACCCCTCGCGCAGGTCGACCACCTCGCCCGGCCCGGCGGCGGCCAGGTCGTCCAGGAGCCTGGCGCAGATCTCCTCGATGCGCGGCCGCAGGGCGGAGGTGCGCCGGGCGGTGAACGCCTTGGAGACCAGGGTGCGCAGCCGCCGGTGCTCACCGCCGTAGGCCGTGAACATGTTCTCCACGGCGACCCAGGTGATCAGCGGCCACTCGGGCGAGATCTCACCGTTGTTCCACGCGCGCCAGTGCTGCCGGGGGTCCTTGGAGACCCGGGGGTCGGTCAGCAGCTGTTTGAGCGTGCGCTGGCGGGTTATTGCCCACGCCACCACGCCGTCAGGAAGCTCAACAAGCGTCGCCTCGCCGCCCGCTGCGACTCGGGCTGCCTCTCCGACGATGTCTCGGCCGGCGGGGTCGAGGACGATGGGACGGGGTTCCACTGGCTGCCTCCAGGGCTCTCGTCGATTGGGGCCGACTTGGACACGGACGCCGCGAACGGCTCGGCCTGAGCCGCCGCCTGGGCGGGGAAGCGCACCGGCAGGGCGGTCAGGGCGCGGTGGAAGGGTCCGGTCCGCCAGGTCAGCTGCTCGGCGGGGACCGCCAGTTCCATGTCCGGGAGGCGGTCCAGGAGCCGCTCGATGGCCACGGAGGCGATCACCCGGGCGGGCCGCTCGGCGGGGCAGCGGTGGGCGCCCGCGCTCCAGGCCAGGTGGGCCCGGTTGCCGGAGCGGCGGTCGGAGGCCAGGGCGGCCTCGTGGTTGGCCGCCGCGTAGCTGATCAGCACCGGGTCGCCCTTGCGCAGCCGTACGCCCGCCACCTCGCAGTCGTACCGGGGGAAGCGGGTGCCGTAGTTGGCCATCGGCGGATCGTTCCAGAGCACCTCGTCCAGGGCGTCCTGGACGGGCATACTGCCGCCGGACAGCTCACCGGCGAAGCGGTCGTCCGACAGCAGCAGCCGCAGCGCGTTGGTGATCAGGTTCTGCTCGGGGTCGGTACCGGCCGCCATCATCAGGATGATCTGCTGCATCAGCTCGTCGTCGGAGAGCTGCGAGGGATGCGCGATCAGCCAGGAGGTGACGTCGGCGGCGAGGTGCTCGCGCTTCTCCGCCACCAGGCCGGAGATCCACCGGAGCAGTTCGTCGTTGGCGGCCGCCGCGTCCTCGCCGCTGTCGAAGAGCCTCATCATGGTCTCGACCAGCTTCGGCCCGTCCGCCGGGCGGGCGCCGAAGAGCTGGTTGAAGACCAGCAGCGGGAGCACCGACGCGTACTCGGTGATCAGATCGGCCTGGCCCCGGGAGGCGAAGGCGTCGATCAGCGTCTCCGCGCTGCGCTCGACGTACTCGCTGAGGGCGTGCGGATCCACCCGGTCCAGGCTGTCGGTGACCGCCCCGCGCAGCCGGGCGTGCGCCTCCCCGTCGCTGAACAGCGCGTTCGGCCGGTACATCATCATCGGCGCGACCGGGTTGTCCGGCCCCACGGTGCCGTCCTGCACCGCCCGCCAGCCGCGCGGGTCCTTGGCGAACCGCTCGGTGTCGCGCAGGATCTCCAGGCCGAGCTGATAGCTGGTGACCAGCGAGGCGTGCACCCCCGGCGACAGCTCGACCGGTGCGATCGGCCCGAAGGTGGCGCGCATCCGCGCATAGGCGCCGTGCGGGTCGTCGGCGAACTCGGGACCGTACATCGGTACGGCCGCGCGGGACCCGGTGGCGCCCCCGGCCTCGGTGGGGGCGGCGTGCGCGGGGCAGCCGGGCGGCGGAACGGGCCCGGCGGCTGGACTGGTGGTCACACAATCTCCTGAGAACTACGGGGCTGGCGGGCCTGTAGGTACTGGACGAGGGCGATCAGCGCGTGGGTGGAGGAGATCCGGTCCCGGGCGTCGCAGGTCACCAGGGGCGTCTCGGGAAGCAGATCGAGGGCCTCCCGGACCTCCGGCTCGGCGAAGCGGGGAGCGCCCTCGAAGTGGTTGACGGCGACGGCGTACGGCAGTCCGTGCTCCTCCAGGACGGCCATCACCGGGAAGGACTGCTCCAGCCGCCGGGTGTCGGCCAGCACCACCGCGCCCAGCGCCCCGAGCGTCATGTCCCGCCACAGCCGGGTGAAGCGCTGCTGCCCCGGTGTGCCGAACAGATAGAGCACCAGGGACTCGCTGAGGGTGAGCCGGCCGAAGTCCATGGCGACCGTGGTGGTCGTCTTGTCCTCGGTGCCCCGCAGATCGTCGGTGAGCGCACCGGCCTCGGTCATCGTCTCCTCGGTGCGCAGCGGCCGGATCTCGGACAGCGAGCTCACGTAGGTCGTCTTGCCGACGGCGAAGTGCCCGACGACCAGGATCTTCGCCGCCACCCGCACCGTGGCCGGGAGGTAGGCCGCCTGGTCAGAGACGAGCGCGGAGTCCATCGAGCACCTCCTGGAGCAGCTGGACCTCGGGGAGCTCGGCGGGCGGGATGGGGGCCCGCGCGCTGATGTGGCCGCTGTCCACGAGGTCGCCGAGCAGGACCTTGGTGACGCTGACGGGCAGCTCCAGATACCCGGCGACCTCGGCCACCGAGAGCGCCCCGCCCAGACACAGCTCCATGACCCGCCGCTTCTCCGGGCTGAGCCCGGTGAGCGGCCGGTCGGGGTGGGCCATGACCAGGGTCACCAGGTCGAAGGTGTTACGAGTCGGGTAGGCACGGCCGTCGGTCACGACATACGGCCGTACCAATCCTCGTTCGCGCCTCCCAGGGCTCATGCGTGACTGCCGATCCCCTGCCGCGGGAGGCCCTGCCGCGGCGGGCTGGTGAGCTCCTTGCCCAGCCGGTCGACGAGTTTCTGCATCCGGTAGCTGACCGCCTCCATGTCCACGGCCTCGGTGGCCGAGACCGCCAGATACGCACCGGGCCCGGCGGCGATCAGGAAGACGTACCCGCCGACGAACTCGACGAGCGTCTGCTGCCAGGGCGTCTCGTGCGGATCACAGAACTCGGAGGTGGAGCGGCTGATCGACTGCAGCCCGGAGAGTGCGGCGGCCTGGCGTTCGGCCTCGTCGCGCGCGATGCCCTGGGAGTGTGCCCGGAGCATCCCGTCCGCGGAGAGCAGGATCGCGTGCCGCGCCTCCGGCATCTTGACGACCTCGTCGAGCATCCAGCCGAGCTCGTTGTTGAGATGGTCGTTCATGCCTGGCGATTCCCTTCGTCATGGTGAGCGGCGGAGTCCTGGGTGGCGGAACGGCCGGAGCGGGTGCCGCGGGCGAACGCGCCCATCCGCGAAGCGGTTTCCTTCGCCGACCGCGCACGGAACGCGCCCGTGTCGGGGTCGGGGGGGGCGGGGGGGCCCGCGCCCGGGGGGCGGGGGGCCGGCCCGGGGGGGGGGGGGGGCGCCCCCCCGGGGGGGGGGGGGGGGGCCCCCCCCCCGGGGGCGGGGCGGGGGCGGTATAAACAAAAA
>NZ_JBHYVB010000249.1:0-3519 GCF_042750115.1 Streptomyces sp. NPDC059455 | reverse complement strand
GGATATGTGTATAAGCCACAGCTGACCGCGCCCGTGTCGGGGTCGCCGGCGCCGGTCTGCCCGGCGCCGGTGGTCCAGTCGCCGGACGGCGGGGTGGCGGCGGCCTCCCGGCGGCGGCGCTTGGGCAGACCGCCCGCCGTGGTGCCGTACACGCGGGTGCCCTCGCCGTCGGGGGACAGCTGGGGCGCCGGGGCGGGTGCCGGTTCCGGGGCGGGTGCCGCCGGGGCCGGTGCCGGAGGCTGGGCCTGGGCCTGGTGCGCGGCCGGGGCCTGGGCCTGGTGCGCGGCCGGGGCCTGGGCCTGGTGCGCGGCCGGGGCCTGGGCCTGGTGCGCGGCCGGGGCCTGGTGCGGGATCGGGGACGGATCCTGCGCCTGGGCCGGGACGGTCGGCGCGTGCGGCGCTCTCCTGGGGGGACGGGTCCGGCGGGAGGGCAGGGTGTGCAGCGGCTCGGCGCCCTCGGGGTCCTGCCCGGCGGTGCCCGGCCGATCGTCGGGGTCGACATGGGTGAGCAGCTCGGTCGGCAGGAACAGCACGGCGCGCACACCACCGTACGGGGACCGGGTGTCCACCGAGACGCTGAAGCCGTACCGCGCGGCCAGCAGGCCCACCACGGCGAAGCCGAACTGTGGCGGGTCGCCGAGCCGGGAGACGTCCACGGCGCGCTGGCCGGAGAGCAGGCTGGCGGCCCGCTGGACCTCCAGGCCGTCCATGCCCACACCGGCGTCGTCGATCACGATGCAGGCCCCGTTGTGCACCGGCTGGAGGCTGACCTCCACCGAGGTGTTGGGCTGCGAGTGGCGGGCGGCGTTGTCCAGCAGCTCGGCGACCGCGAGCACGGCGGGCTCCACGGCCCGGCTCACCACGGCGACGTCGATCAGGGCGTGCACCTGAACCCGCTGGTAGTCGCGGATGCGCGACTTGGCGCCGCGGACCACATCGGTCAGCGAGGAGGCCAGCCGCTGCCGGCCGGGCCAGGAGCCGCAGAGCACCGCGATGGCCTGGGCGCGCCGGCCGAACTGGGCGTTGGCGTGGTCGATCTCCAGCAGGTCCCGCAGCACATCGGGGTTGTCGTGCCGCTCCTGCATCTCGGAGATGGAGACCTGCTGTTCGTTGGCGAGCCCCTGGACGGCTCGCATGGACGCCTTGAGCGCCGCCTTGGCGGAGGCGTCGGCGCGCGTCTGCGCCTTGTCCACCGCCCGGGTGAACTGCTCCATGACGGCGTGCAGGCTCTGCGCGAAGGCCGTACCGGCCAGCTTCTCGTCGCGCAGGCCCGGCAGCGGGCCGGGCTGGCTCAGCGCGTCGGCGATCGAGGGGAGGCGTACGTCGACGAGGTGGTGCACCTCCTCGTCACGGGCGCGCAGGCTCTCCTCGAGCGTGGCGTTGCGCCTGCGGACTCCGGCGGTGATCTGCCGCTGGCGGATCAGAAGCACCAGGACGACGAGAAGCGCGGCGGCCAGACACCAGCTCACCGCCTCCGATATGTGATCAGTCATCAGGAACCTCGTGCAGGGGAAACGCGGGCGCGGAAGGAACGTTCAGAGCCCTGATGTCCCGTCCGGAAACGGAATACGACGATCATCTTAGCCATGTCGTGACCTAGCGTCCGACACCCGTGACAAAGTTCGAACCAGCGGGAATCACCGGGCATTTGTCATGTGGTTTCGGTGAAGATCCTGGATTTCAGACGAAGATGAAGGGTCGCGACCACCCGAGGAGCGCCGTAACCCGGGCCCACCGTAGTGGTCACGGCTGATCACCGACAGTCTTTTCACTCTCCATCCGCAACCGGAAATGATCGTTACCTCTTCCCTCCCGGCGTGTCCGCGATCATCTTCGGCCACCTCCCCTCATCACTGATCACCGTGGGAACTTTCGCGCTATGTCGTACGTCACCACCTTCGTTTCCGGACCCTCGCGCGCGGACGGGGGACCGGGCCGCCGGTACGGATACGGTGGGGACAGGTGCCACGGCGGCCGATTCCCGTCGTCCCCGGGCACCGGCATCGGGGTCCCGCCCCGCTGTCGCCCCGTAAGTCCTGGAAGGAAGATGTGAGCAGGGTGTTTGCGCAGGTCGGCACGGTCATCAGGAGTGCGGGGTAGGACGCATGCATATCGTGATCATGGGCTGTGGCCGGGTGGGCGCGGCCCTCGCCCAGACCCTGGAACAACAGGGGCACACGGTCGCGGTCGTCGACCAGGACCCCACCGCCTTCCGCCGCCTCGGCGCGGGCTTCGGCGGGCGCCGGGTGACCGGCGTCGGCTTCGACCAGGACACCCTGCGCGAGGCGGGCATCGAGGAGGCCGGGGCCTTCGCCGCGGTCAGCAGCGGCGACAACTCCAACATCATCGCGGCCCGGGTGGCCCGCGAGATGTTCGGCGTGGAGAACGTGGCGGCCCGGATCTACGACCCGCGCCGCGCCGAGGTCTACCAGCGCCTCGGCATCCCGACCGTGGCCACGGTGCGCTGGACGGCCGACCAGATGCTGCGGCGGCTGCTGCCGTCCG
Source organism: Streptomyces sp. NPDC059455 (assembly GCF_042750115.1). Classification (NCBI taxonomy): domain Bacteria; kingdom Bacillati; phylum Actinomycetota; class Actinomycetes; order Kitasatosporales; family Streptomycetaceae; genus Streptomyces; species Streptomyces sp. NPDC059455. The sequence goes on along the minus strand of NZ_JBHYVB010000249.1, from coordinate 1,014 downwards.
GCGCGGAGCCGCTGTGGCGGGACCCCAGTGGCGGGGTCCAGCTGGCCGAGGTGCACATCTCCCCCTCGTGGGTGGGCCACAAGGTCAGCACGCTCCAGGAGGAGACCGGGGTGCGGGTCGCGTTCCTCACCCGGCTCGGCGAGGCGATGCTGCCGACCTCCGGGACGGTGCTCCAGGAGGGCGATCTGGTGCATGTGATGATGCGCACCGACGAGGTCGAGAAGGTCGAGGCGGCCTTTGAAAAGGGTCCCGAGGAGGCCGGCCGATGAGGGTTGCCATTGCCGGTGCGGGCGCCGTGGGGCGTTCCATCGCGAGTGAGCTGCTGGAGAACGGGCACGAGGTGCTCCTCATCGACAAGGCGCCGACCGCCATCTCGGTGGAGCGGGTGCCGCAGGCCGAGTGGCTGCTGGCCGACGCGTGCGAGATCACCTCGCTGGACGAGGCCGCGCTGCAGCGCTGCAACGTGGTCATCGCGGCCACCGGTGACGACAAGGTCAACCTCGTCGTCTCGCTGCTCGCCAAGACCGAGTACGGGGTGCCACGGGTGGTCGCCCGGGTCAACAACCCCAAGAACGAGTGGCTGTTCAACGAGGCGTGGGGCGTCGATGTGGCCGTCTCCACCCCGCGTCTGATGTCGGCGCTGGTCGAGGAGGCGGTGAGCGTCGGCGATCTGGTGCGGCTGCTCCGCTTCAGCCACGGCGACGCCAACCTGGTGGAGCTGACGCTGCCGCCGGAGGCGGCGCTGGTGGGCACCCGGGTCGGCGATGTGGAGTGGCCCGAGGACACCACGCTGGTCACCATCATCCGCGGCACCCGGGTGCTGACCCCGAACAAGGACGATGTGCTGGAGGCCGGGGACGAGCTGCTGTTCGTCGCGGCGCAGGCGCGCGAGGAGCAGCTAGAGCAGCTGCTGTCCGTCCAGCGTCAGGACACCGCCGGTTAGACCGTGAACTCCCGCCCTGGGCTCCCCGCTCGGGTTCCCCAGGCGGGGGGTCTAAGTGGTGGGTTCAGTGG
>NZ_JBHYVB010000248.1:11869-14918 GCF_042750115.1 Streptomyces sp. NPDC059455 | reverse complement strand
GTTTCCGCCGGGGTTCGGGGGCCGTCGCCATGCGGGCGCCGTGCGCTAGATGACGAGGCTCAGCAGGGCCGCCACCACGAAACCGGCCACGGAGAGCACCGTCTCCAGGACCGTCCAGGACTTCAGCGTGTCGCTCTCGGTGATGCCGAAGTACTTCGCCACCATCCAGAAGCCGCCGTCGTTGACGTGCGAGGCGAAGATCGAGCCCGCCGAGATGGACATGATGACCAGCGCGAGATGGGCCTGCGAGTAGTCGCCGCCGGAGAGCATCGGGGTGACGATGCCCGCCGTCGTGACGATCGCGACCGTCGCCGAGCCCTGGGCCACCCGGAGCACCACCGAGATCAGCCAGGCCAGCACGATGACCGGCAGGCCCGCGCTGTCGAAGGCGTCGGCCAGGGCCTGGGCGACACCGCTGCCCTTGAGGACCGCGCCGAAGACCCCGCCCGCGCCGACCACCAGGAGGATGTTGCCCACGGGCTTGAGGGAGGCGGTGGAGACGGTCTCCAGGGACTTGCGGGACCAGCCGCGCCGGATGCCCAGCAGGTAGTAGGCGAGGAGCAGGGCGATCGTCAGCGCCACGAAGGGGTGGCCGAAGAACTCGATGACCGAGCGGCCGGTGCTCGGGTCAAGCGCCACGGAGGAGAACGTCGCGCAGAGGATCAGGACGAGCGGGGTGCCGATGATCGCGAGCACCGTGGCCACCGACACCGGCTGCTCGGCCGGGGTGGCGCCGGAGGCGCGCTGCTGGGCCGCGACCGCCTCCCGGGACTCCTCGGCCGCCTCCACCATGTCCTGCGGTACGGGCACGAAGATGCGCTTGCCGATCCAGGCGGCGTAGACCCACGCGGCCAGCACCGACGGGATGCCCACGACGACGCCCATCAGGATGACCCAGCCCAGGTCGACATGGAGCAGTCCGGCCGCGGCCACCGGGCCGGGGTGCGGCGGCAGGAAGGCGTGGGTCATGGACAACCCCGCGAGCAGCGGCATCGCGTACAGCAGGATCGACTTGCCGCTGCGCTTGGCGGCCGCGTAGACGATCGGCGCGAGGACGAAGATGCCGACGTCGAAGAAGACGGGTATACCGAAGATCAGGCCGGTGAGCCCCATCGCGAGCGGTGCCCGCTTCTCCCCGAAGAGGCCGAGCAGCCGGGCGCTGAGCGCCTCCGCACCACCGGAGACCTCGAGGATCGCGCCGAGCATGGTGCCCAGGCCGATGATGATGGCTATGTGGCCGAGGATGCCGCCCATACCGGATTCGATGAGCGAGACGGCGTCGGACTTCTGGACCGTGCCGAAGAGTTCGGTGACCGAGAGACCGGCGGCCAGACCGACCGCGATGGAGACGCCGAGCAGCGCCACGAAGGGCTGCAGCCGGACCTTGATGATCAGGTAGAGCAGAAGGGCGATGCCGAGAGCGGCGACGGTCAGCAGACCGGCGGTGCCGTGGATGAGGGCGAGCAGACCACCGGTGTGGGGTGGGGTCTCGGCAGCGGGAGCGGCCGCGAGCAGCATGGGGTACTCCGGGATGTGGGTAGGGGGTATCGCCGCACGGCGGGGGGCCGCGCGCTGGGAAAACCTGGGGCAAAACCTGGGTGCGGGTGATCAGGGCTCGAGCTTCCGGCGACGGGGACGGTGAGGACGAGTCAGGGGTGGAAGCCGGGGGGGGGGGGGGACTCTGCCCCCCCCCCCCGGGGGGTGGGGGGGGGGTCGATCACCCCCCCCCCGGCGCCGCCACGGGGGTCAGTTGCTGTAGACGCGCTCGGGGTGGACGAAGACCGCGGCGCGGCGCTGCTCGGCCATCACCCGGTCGTAGGCCGCCCAGTCGTCGTGGGTGCCGCCCGCGGCGGTGAAGATCTCGCGCAGCAGCAGCCGCAGACGCTCCGGGTCGATTCCGGGGAACGGGTCGTCGGGCCCCGCGATCTCGGTGCGGCCCTCGACCGCGGCCCAGTTCCATCCGGCGCGGAAGACCACGGTGGCCCGCGGACGCGCCCGCAGATGGGCGAGTTTGGCGGGGCCGTAGGTGACGAAGGCGACCACCTGGTCACCGGAGACCGGATGGCCGACGATCCCGGCGTTGACCACGGATGCCTGGACCGAGTTGTCGGCGCGCGTCGTCGACACGACCGCCAAGTGGTGGTCGGCCGCGGCGATGCGGTCCACTTCCTGAAGATCCGTCATCGGGTGCCTTTCTGGGCGGACCGGTTCCTCCACCATGACTCCCCCGGCCCGTACCCGCACCCTGATGCGTCCATGCCGGTGAGCCCCGGGCGGGGGGCTCGGGGGTGTAGCGGGCTCCACCGTCGAAGGGGCTGCTCACTCTCCCGCGTGGGTCCGGCCGGTCTTCTAGCCTCGTCGGTATGGGTAGGCGAATACGGCACGCGGCGCGGGCCACGGCCCGGCTGGCCCGGCGAGTGGAGGAGCTGGTGGAGACCCGGGCGGGTGCCATCGCCGCACACGGTGCCGAACTACGGCGTATCGAGCGGGAGTTGCACGACGGCACCCAGGCACAGCTGGTCTCCCTGTCCCTGCGGATCGGGCTGGCGAAGCGTGCGTACGACCGGGATCCGACGGCGGCGCGCAGAATGCTGGACGACGCGCAGGACCTGGCCGACGAGGCGCTGGCGGAGCTGCGCCATGTGGTGCGCGGCATGCATCCGCCGGTCCTCACCGACCGTGGTCTGGCCGGGGCGGTACGGGCACTCGCCGCGAGCGGCGGGCTCGATGTCACCGTGCGGGTGGACGGTCTGGAGGACGGTGCGCGGGCACCGGCGGCGGTGGAGGCGGCCGCGTACTTCGTCGTGGCGGAGGCGCTGGCGAACGTGGCCGGGCACAGCGGCTCCGACCGGGCCGAGGTCCGGTTGGCCCGCACCCCGAGCGGGTTGTGTGTCTCGGTGCGTGACGATGGACGAGGCGGCGCCGAGGCCGCCACCGGCGGGGGCGGGGGGGGGGCCCCCCCGCGCCGGGGGGGGGGGGGGGCGCGCGGGGGGGGGCGCGCGGGGCCCCGCGACAGCGCCCCCCCACCCGCGGGGCGGCGCGCGCGCGA
>NZ_JBHYVB010000248.1:0-11859 GCF_042750115.1 Streptomyces sp. NPDC059455 | reverse complement strand
GCTGGGCCCCCACCCCCCGCGGGGTCGGGGGCTCGGGCGGTCCCGGTGGACGCGCCGGCGCCGCCCCCGCCCCCGGCGGGCCCGGCGCGGACGGGCCCGGCGCCGGGGAGACGGGTGGCCCGGGACGTGGCTCGGGACGTGGCCCCGGACATGGCGCCGAACATGGCCTGGGGCTGCTCGGGATACGCCGCCGTGTCGCCGCGCTCGATGGAACGGTGACGGTGACCAGCCCGCGCGGCGGGCCGACGGTCATCGAGGTGGAGCTGCCCTGCCGGTGGCGATCGCCGGAAGCGCACGTGGCCACCGCCACTACGGCCGGCCGGACGCCTCGATCAGGTCGCGCAGCTGGGAGCGGGCGGTGACGCCGAGCTTGGGGAAGCTGCGGTAGAGGTGCGAGCCGACGGTGCGGGGGGAGAGGAAGAGCCGTTCGCCGATCTCGCGGTTGCTCAGCCCCTGCGCGGCCAGGCGGATGATGTGCTGCTGTTGCGGGGAGAGCGAGGTGAGGGCATCTGGGCCGGCCGGGGCGGATTCGACACCGGCGGCGCGCAGTTCGGCCTGGGTGCGGTCGATCCAGGAGGGGGCGCCGAGGCGGCGGAAGGTTTCCAGCGCGGTGTTCAGCTGGTGGCGGGCCTCGGTGATGCGGTGGCGGCGGCGCAGCCATTCGGCGTGGTCCAGCAGGATCTGCGCGCGTTCGAACGGCCATTGGCCGCCCGCCGGTTCGGCGAGGGCCGCGGTGAAGTGCGGCTCGGCCCGGGACGGTTCGAGCAGTGCGCGGGCGCGGTGGCTTCGAGCGACCGTGCGGCGGCGTCGAGGTGCGGCAGCCCGGCGCCCGCGGAGTTGGTGTTCACGGCGGCGGTACGGGCCTGCGCCCACCGCCCGTGGTCCAGGTACGACCACCCGGCCGAGCAGCCGAGACCGATGGGCAGCGAGCCGCCCAGCCGCCAGCGGTGGAGGGCGTCGTCGAAGATCCGTACCGCGAGCGCGGTCTCGTCGAGCAGCCAGGCCATGGCGCCGAGCGAGATGAGCCGGGCGGGGTCGCCGTCCGCCCGCTCCACCAGCGCCGGGATCGCCGCCACCCGCTCGGACCGGTGCGCGGTGGGGTCGGTCACCGCGAGCGTCCAGGGGTCGTCGTGAGCCCGGGCCCGTACGGTGCGGCGGTACTCCTCGTCGCCCGAGTAGAAGCCCGCCACCGACGCCGAGGAGAGCGCGACCCGGCGCAGCTTGGGATCCTCCGCCGCCCGCAGCAGCAAGGACATCGCGGTGTCGTGCTCGGTGCTCAGCGTGAGCACCTGACCCACGCGCAGCGATGCCTCGGCAGACAGCTCCGGGTCGTCGGTGAGCGCGGCGGCCTGCGCGGCGAGCCGGCGCACCCAGTGCGGCTGTCCGGTGGACACCGCGGCACCCGCCGCGGCCACCAGGCGGCGGGCACGGTCGCGCCGCCCGGGGCTCAGCTCGGCGGCCCGCTCCAGCGCGGTGGTGGCGGCGGTGTATCCGCCACGCTCCCGCGCCCTGGCCGCCGACTCCTCCAGCGCGGCGGCGATCTCCTCGTCCGGCCCCTCCGCGGCGGCGGCCAGATGCCAGGCGCGGCGGTCGGGCTCGGCGCCGAGCAGCGTGGCGAGGTCGCGGTGGGCCTGACGGCGGGCGGCCAGTGGTACGGAGTGGTAGATGGCGGATCTGATCAGCGGATGCCGGAAGCGGGCCCGCCAGCCGTCGCGGCCGCCGCCGGTGATCCGCAGCAGTCCGGCGGCCTCGGCCGGGGCCAGCACCTCGACCCGGCCCGCCACCGCCCGGTCGTCCGCCGCGACCAGGAGCAGTGCCTGCCGGGTGGTCTCGGGCAGGGTTTCGAGGTCGGCGGCGAAGACCCGCATCAGACGGTCGGTGGGCGGCAGGAGCTCCCCGTCGGCGGAGCCGGCCGGGTCCGCGCCGCAGGCGCCGTTCGCCCGGGCGAGCTCGATCAGCGCCAGGGGATTTCCGGCGGCCTGGTCGAGGATGCGCAACCGGCGGCTGCCGGTCGGCGGATACGGCTGCCGGTCCAGCAGGAGGCCCGCAGAGGTCGCGTCCAGCGGGTCGAGCGTGCGCAGCGGAAAGCCGGAGAACGGCGCCGTGGCCCCGCCCCGGGCGCCCTCGCCCGCCCTGTCCCTGGCTCCGGCCAGTACGGCGAGGGGTTCGTCGCCGATGCGCCGGGTGGCGAAGGCGAGCAGCTCCAGCGAGCCGGCGTCGATCCACTGAAGGTCGTCGGCGACCACGAGGACGGGCGACTGCCGGGCGAGGTCCGACAGCAGCGTGAGCAGCGCGACCCCGAGCAACAGCCGATCGGGCGGGCCGCCGCGTCCGGTGTCGACGCCGTCGGGTCCGGCCTCCCTGAGGTGGGCGTTATCGGGCTCGGCCTCCCCGAGATGGGCGTTGTCGGGCTCGGCCTGCCCGAAACCACCGCCCCCGAAGTCGTCCCCCAGGCCCATGGCCCCCAGCAGCGCCGACCGCTGCCGCCCCGGCAGCCGCGCGGTCTCCCCCAGCACCGGCCGCAGCAGCTGGTGCAGCCCCGCGAACGTCAGGTTCGCCTCGCTCTCGCTGCCCGTCATCCGCAGCACCCGGCCCCGGTGACGATCCGCCGCGAGGCCGAGCAGGGTGCTCTTGCCCGCGCCCGGTTCACCCGTAAGGATCAGTACACCGCTGGTCAGACCGAGCACGGCCGCGCTCTCCTTCTCCCGCCCGACCATGGTCATCCTTCGACTCTAGCCCGTGGTGCAGTCAGATGACCGATACCGCCGGCGCCCGCCGACGCGCAGGCTGGAGACATGGACACCATCACGCTTGGAAACGTCGAGATCACCCGCGTGGTAGAGGTGGCCCCGAGGGGTCTGCCACGTGGCTTCATCTTTCCCGACGTGGCCCCGGAGCACTGGCGCGCGCACGAGAGCTGGCTGGCCCCCGAATTCCTGGACCCGGCCGCCGATGAGATCCGCACGATGATCCAGACCTGGCTGCTCCGCAGCGAGGGCCGGACGATCCTGATCGACACGGGCATCGGCAACGACCGGGAGCGGCCGGGCATGCCGCCCTTCCACCATCTGCACACGAACTACCTCGGGGAGCTGGCCGCGGCCGGGGTCCGCCCGGCGGATGTGGACCTGGTGATCTGCACCCATGTGCACGGGGACCACGTCGGCTGGAACACTTCATGGGCGGACGGTGAGTGGCGGCCGACCTTCCCCAACGCGCAGTATGTGATCCCCCGCGTCGACTTCGACTACTGGAACCCGGAGAACGGTCACCGGACCCGCTCCGGCCCCCGGATGGCGAATGTGTTCGAGGACAGCGTCGCCCCGGTCCACCAGGCCGGGCAGACCGTGCTGTGGGAGGGCGACCACTACGACGTCGACGCCCAGCTGCGCATCGAGTCCGCCCCCGGCCACACCCCCGGCTCCGCCGTGGTGCGGCTGCGGTCGGGTACGGATCGGGCGGTCTTCGTGGGCGATCTGATGCACAGCCCGCTGCAGATCGTGGAGCCGGACGCCTGCCCCTGCTTCGACGAGGACGAGCCCCGGGCGCGGGTCTCCCGGCGCCGGGTGCTGGGCGAGACCGCGGACGAGGGTGCATTGTTGTTCCCCGCGCACTTCCCCGGTGCGAGCGCGGCCGAAGTGCGGCGTGACGGCGAGCGGTTCGCGGTGAAGGAGTGGGCGGTATGGCGGTGAGCGTGTTCCGGAACATCCCGTACGCGGCCGGGCCGACCGGCGCCGCGCGGTTCGCCGCGCCGACCCCCGTACCCGGTGGACCCCCCGCACCCGGCACACCCGGCGCCGACGGGCAGGGGCCGACGGCTCCGACACCCGAGCGGCGGTTCCCGGCGGATCTGAGCCCGCTGATGGGCCCGGGCTGGGTGCGTGGCGAGGACTATCTGACGCTCAACGTCTGGACGCCACGGACCGACGGAAACGCCCCGGTGATGGTCTTCGTGCACGGCGGCGCGTTCCTCTCCGGCACCGGCCAGGCGCCGGTGTACGACGGGACGTCCTTCGCCCGCGACGGCGTGGTCCTCGTCACCCTCAACTACCGTCTCGGCGCGCTGGGTTGGCTCGATCTGCCGGGCGCCCCGCGCAACCGGGGCCTGCTGGACGTGCTCGCGGCGCTGCGGTGGGTGCGTGAGCACATCGCGGACTACGGCGGGGACCCGGACCGGGTCACGGTGTTCGGGCAGTCGGCGGGAGGGATGATCATCAGTGCGTTGCTGTTGATGCCCGAGGCCGCCGGGCTGTTCCGGGGCGCGATCAGCCAGAGCGGTGGGCTCTACGCCCTGACCGGCGCCCAGGCGGCGGAGACGACCCGGGCCCTGGCGGACCGGCTGGGCGTTCCGGCCACGGCCGAGGCGTTCGCCGGCATCCCCGACGAGCGTCTGGTGTCCGCGCTCGCCGAGGTGCCCGGCGCGGGGCCGAGGCTGTCGCCGCTCGGTGTGGTGCTCGACGGGCTCGACGACGCGCCACCGCCGCATCCGGTGGATCTGCTGGTGGGCACGAACACCCAGGAGTCGCTGCTCTACCAGCGGCCGGAACAGAGCGCGGCCATCGACACGATCTTCCGCGAAGCTCGTGAGCGACTGGTGTCCCGCTACGACAGGGCGTTCACCTACGACTTCGACTGGCGGGGCGGGCCGTTCGGCGCGTGCCACGCCGTGGAGCTCCCGTTCGTCTTCGACACCACCGAGCTGCCCGCCCTCCGTACGGCGAACGGACTGCTCGGACCGGACATCCCGCCGGCGCTGGCCACCGAGATGCACGGCGCGTGGGTGCGCTTCGCCATGAGCGGGGATCCCGGCTGGTCGGGAACGCACCGGTTCCATTAGGGCACACGGGGTGCGGCGGGGTGGCCGTGGCGGCGGATCGGTGTCCGCTCCGCGCGCGGGTCACGGCCGCCTCGTCGTGCCCCGGAACGGCCGCGGGTCCAGCCGTGCCCCGGAACGGTCGTGGGTTCACCAGTCGCGGTACTCCTGGCGGGCGTGGCGCGGGGCCGGGCGGCTCGTCCGGGCCCGAGCGGGCTCCTCCTCCGGTGGCCAAGCCGGCCAGACCGGCCGGGGCGGTGGTGGCGACGCGGTACTGCGCGCACCGTCCGCCTTCTTCTCGTTCCACTCCCCCTCGCCCAGGACGAGCAGCGGATCGAACATGATGATGGTCCCCGCGATCACCAGGAAGATCACCGGGCCGATCAGCATGGGGAGGATGAGCGAGGCGGGCGCCTCACCGCCGACGGAGGCGCTGAGCACATCGTCCAGCCGCACGTTGACCGCGGCCATGCCCGTGTAGTGCATCCCGGTCACGGCGACCCCCATCACCATGCTCGACGCCAGGCTGGCGCGGAAGCCGTGGATGGTCACGGCGGCCCAGAGGGCGGCGGTCGCGGCCACGACCGCGATCAGGACGGAGAGCAGGACGGTCGGCACGGAGTACTCCAGATGTCCCTGCATGCGCATCGCGGACATCCCGATGTAGTGCATGCCCGCGACGCCGAGTCCGGTGAACACACCGGCCGAGAGCAGCACCCCCGAGGAGGTGCCCCGGTAGCCGACCATGAAGACGCCGATGCCGACGACGACGATCGCCACGAACAGGCTGAGAAGGGTGATCGGTATGTCGAAGCCGATCGGCGTCTCCTGCACATGGAAGCCCATCATGGCGATGAAGTGCATCGTCCAGATGCCCGAGCCGATCGACGCGGACCCGAGCGCGAGCCAGCCCGCCCTCCAGGAGCGCCGGGTCCGCACCGACCGGGCCGTGCAGCGTAAACCGAGGGCTCCGCCGAGACAGGCCATGAGGTAGGCCGCCAGCGGAGTGGCGGCCCCGTAGTTGAACCCGTCGATCGTGCCGTACATGTACGCTCCACCCTTTTCGCCGCGGGGATCCTGTGCAGAAACGTTGTGTCACCGGCGAGAGTAGGGCTCGGCCGAGCACGCCACCCACACATTTGGTCACGCATCGATAAAGGTGTCTCACCAGGGGTGACGGGATGTCACGCGATTCACCGCATGTCCGTTTTCCCCTTTGCCGCAGATGGGCGGTGTTGTGCCGGTGGCACGTGCCCGGCGGGAGGGTCACCCGGGGCGGTACGAGAGCGGCGAGCCCGGGAGCCATCCACGCCGCCCTCGCCCCGGGAGCGGCTACGCCGCGGACGAGTCCTCCGGATGTCTTACGGCTCTCTTCACCGCCCGTTCCACCTCGAATCTGCTCAACCCGGCCGACACGGCGTGCTCCGTGATCGCCGCCTGCACCCGCTCCGCCGCCGCGCGCCACCGCTCCCACTGGTCCCGGCGCTCATCGCCGTCCAGCCCGGACACCCGGCGATGCTCCGCATCAGCGGATTTTTGCAGGTCAATCAGCTCATCAGTCACCAGATCAGACATGCGAGCGATTCTAAGGAAACCGTACGAAGAAGAGCGCGGAGGCGCCGCGGGAGTTTTCACGCGACGCCGCACCCGCGTATCCGGCCGGGCGATTCGCGGACGTCTTCTGGTCGGTTTCCGGAAAGGGCGATCAAAGGACTCCTGTGCTCGCGCGGACGGGCGGATGATGAGAGCGGCATGACGAAGGGGGACGTTTCATGCACGGCAGGGATCTCGCGGCATTACGTGACCGCGCCGAACGGGCCGCGGCCGACGCGCTGGCGTGCATCGCCCCGCCCCCACCGGAGAGCCCGGCGGCCGGCGCCGGTTCGAAAGACCCCGGTTCGAAAGACCCCGGTTCGGACGGCTCGTCCGACGGCCCGACGGCGACGCGAGCGCCCGACGGCACTCGGTCGCCCGCCACCGCCGACCCCGCCCTGCTCGACCAACGCATCACCGAACTCGACGGCCTGGAAGTCGAGTTGGCGGCGGCCGTACCGGACGGGGACGCGCTGCTGTGCACCGTACGCGCCCGGCTCGGCGGTCTGTACGCCGAGCGCTACGGGCGCAATCCCACGGACGACGACCGGAGCAGGGGCCTGCGGGTGCTGCGCGCCGCCCGCGCCCCTGAGGCGCTCGGCCCACGGGACGAGCGGGCTTCCGCCTTCCACCTGGTGCGGTTGCTGCTGACCCCCGCCATGACGGCCGGATGGGACGGCACGCTGTCCCGGCTCCTGGAGTCCTTCGACATCGGGCGCCGAGTGGCGTTGGGGGACCCCGAGCTCACCGCCGATCTGACCGAGCTGCGCGGTCTGGTGACCGACCTGGCGCCGACGCTCCCGAAAGACGCCGCCGAATCCCTGTTCTGGGCGGCCGACATCCTCGAGCGGGTGCCCGCCGTCGTGCGCTCCCGGGACCTCGAGCAGATGGCCGACCTGGCCACGCAGATGGCGCAACGGCTGCCGGGCCGCAACTCCGAGCTGATGCGGGCCCTGAGCGGCCTGGCCGCCGAGTTCTCCGGAGCCGGGGAGGCGGGCGAAGTCGATGCGGCCAAGGCGATGGCGGAGTCCGAGGAGGACACCGCCCTCACCTTCGCACAGGCCGCCCTCATGCTGGAGCTCGAAGTGCCCGGCACCATCCGGACCGAGGATCTGGAGGCCCTGGTCAATGAGGTGAGCAAGGGGCCGGCCGGTGAAGAGGCGGAGACCGCGATGCGCGCCGCGATGAGCCGCATGGCGCACGGCATGCGCACGGGGGACGCCGACCGGCTGGCCGAGGCGGCCGAGTTGATCGGCACGGCCGCCGGTACGGGATCCGGCCGGGTGGACTGGATGGCCGGGGTCATATCGCCCGGACTGCTGGCCGCGGCCAACGTCCTGGGCGGCAACCTCACGGACCGCGACCAGGCGCGGACCCGCCTCGACGCGCTCTTCGGCCCCACCTCCGCGGTGTTCGAATCCGCCCACGCGACCGGGCCCGGCGCGGAGGGGCTGAGGGTGTGCGCCCGGAGCATGCACCTACTGCTGCGCCTCAACGAGGCGCTGGACGAGCGAAACACCGAAACGCTGGAGGACCTGCTGGACGAGCTGCTCGACCTGCTGGAGGAGGCCGGCGAGAGCAGCGAATGGCAGTTCCTGGTGCTCTTCCTGCTCGGCCAGGCCCAGTTGAGCCTGGCCACGCTGGACGGCGGGATCCCCGCGCTGCGGGCCGGTGTGGCCTACTTCGAGGAGGCGGCGAACCATCCGAGGCTCCCGACGTTCGCCCAGCCCCTCATGGACGCGCAGTGCGCGCCTCTGCTGGCCCTCTTCTCCATGATCGAACCGGATCCCGCGCGGGTCTCCGAGGCCGTGGCCCGGGCCCGCCGGGCCCTGGACGGCCCCGTCTCGACCCCCGACCAGCGAGTGTGGATCCGGCAGGGCATCGGGCTGGCGCTGCTCACCGTCCACAGGTCGACCGGCGACCCCTCCGACCTGGAGAAAGCGGTCGAGGAGATGGAACGGGCCAGGGGCGAACTCACCGAGCGCACCAGTCCGGACATCCGGCAGAAGCTGCTGTGGGAGCTGGCCGAGGCGTACCGGCTGCGCGACGACCGGGAGCGCGATGACATAGGGGCGGCCGTCGCCACCGCCCATGCCTCGCTGTGGGTGCTGGCCGAGGACGTGCTGCTGCAACTCGGCGCCGAGCACGGCCTCGAGGTGGCCAGGGCGGGGGCCAGCCGTGGGCTGCTCGCCGCCCACTGGGCCGCCGTGGACGGCCGGATCGAGGAGGCCCTGACATCGCTGGAGAACGGGCGGGGCCTGGTGCTGCGCGCCGCGGCCGCGGCCGCCGGGGTCCCCGAGCAGCTGGCCGCCCGGGGCGAGGCGGAGCTGGCCGAGCAGTGGCGGACCGCCGTACGGGACCTCCCGCCCCAGGCCGCGCCGACCGGCGGCGGACTCACGCCCGGCATCGGCGGCGGTGCCCCGGAGGAGGTCCGGAACGCGCTCGCGCGGGTCATGCCGGCCGGGGCCGCCCCCGGCGTCGAGATCCCCAGCACGCTGCGCCGCCGCGCCCTGGACGTACTGCGTCGGGACAGCGGCGAGGCGCCGCTGCGCGGACTGCTCGGCGCCCCCGCCATCGGGGAGTTGCGGGACGGGCTGCGCGCCACCGGCTCCGACGCCCTGGTGTATCTGGTACCCGGGCAGGGCACCGCCGATGGCGTGGCCGTCCTGGTGCGGAGCACCGACGAGCCGACGGCGCTGCCCCTGCCGGGGCTCGGCGCGCTCGGCCGCGAGCCGCTGGAGCGCTATCTGGACGCGGGTGCCCGGCGGTCGGCCGTGTCCGAGCACGGCATGGACGCCCACGCCGAGGCCCATCGCGACTGGGAAGCGGCGCTGGAGGGGCTGTGCGACTGGGCGGGCCCGGCCGTCCTCGCCCCCGTCCTGGACGCGCTGGACGCCCGGACGGCGGACGGGCACCGAAAAGCGGAGGACCGGCACGGGAAAGCGGCGGACCGGCACGGGAAAGCGGGGGACGGGCACGGGAAAGCGGCGGACGGGCCCGCGGCACACGACGCGCCGGTCCGGCTGGTCCTCGTGCCGTGCGGCAACCTCGGTGCCGTGCCGTGGCACGCCGCCCGCCTCCCCCTCCCCCGGCAACGGGGCGGTGCACGGCGCCCGTACGCGTACGCCTGCGAAGGCGCGGTCATCTCGTACGCCGCGTCCGGCGGTGAGTTCCTGCGGGCCGCCCGGCGCGGCCGGGTGCCCGCGAGTGAGCGCGCGGTGCTGGTGGCCGACCCCAGCGGGGATCTGACCTGGGCGCAGGACGAGGTGACGGCCCTTCGTACCGCGTACTACACCGAGGCCCTGCTCTACGGCTGGCACGAGGACGCGCCCGAGAACGCGCTGGGCACGCCCGATGACGTGCTCTCCCACCTCCCCGGACGCCCGGCCGCGCCCGCCGCCTCGCTGCTGCATCTGGTGGTGCACGGCCTGGCCGGGCTGCGGCCCACCGACTCGGCCCTCCACCTGGCCGGCCCGGACCCCGCAGACGCCCAAGTCCCCGTGGACACCCCGGACCCGGGCAGGCTGACGGTGACGCGCATTCTCGACGTACCCGCCGGGGAACGGGCCGCCACCGGGCCGCTGATCGTGCTCAGCGCCTGCGAGACGGACCTCAGCAGCCGTGACCACGACGAGGCGCTGACCCCGACCACCGCACTGCTGGCCCGCGGCGCCACGGATGTGGTCGGCTCGCGATGGAAGGTCTCGGACAGCGCCTCCGCCGCGCTGATGGTGGTCTTCCACCACCATCTGGCCGTCGCCGGGCTGGCCCCGCCGGACGCCCTGCGCGCCGCCCAGCTGTGGATGCTCGACCACGACCGCCACCCCGTCCCCGGACTGACCGGGCTTCTGCTGGCCGAGACGCAGAGCGACGCGGGGGGTCTGGCCCGGGCCGTCTCCTGGGCCGGATTCATCCACCAGGGCAACCCCGCTCCCCACGCACCCGTGGAAGGACGACAGCCATGACCACCGACGATCTCCTGGAGCTGCTGCGCCGGCATCTGCCGGAGATCCGCGCCTCGCTCACCGCCGCGCAGTTCGGCGGTTTCCAGGACAGTGTGCTGCGGCTGCGGGCCGCCGGAGACGACACCAGGGCCGTGCGCGGTGCGGTGCGGCAGGTGCGGCTGGCGCTGCTGCCCCTCCCCCGCGAGATGGAACTGCGCAGAAAGCTGGACCAGTTCAGGTCCGGGGGCGCGGCGCCCTCCGCGGTCCTGCCGGACACCGACCGGCTGGCCGAGCTGATCCGGCTGCTGGACTCCGTGGACTGGCCGACGCTGGACCCCGAGAGCGCCGAGATCGCCCGAGCGGTACGGCAGCGGCTGCTGACCGCCCCCGCGCGGGGCCCGGAGCAGCTCACGGGCCCGGCCGCCGAGGATCCCACCGGGGCCGGGCTGATCCGTCTGTCCGATCCCGAACGCGGCGATCGCTACCCGGAGTTCCAGTTCGACCCGGACACCGGTGAGCCACGGCCGGTGGTGCAGCGGATCAACAGAATGCTGCTGTCGGACCAGGACCCGTGGGGCGCCGCCGACTGGTGGCTCGGCGGCAACACCTGGCTGCGCGACGCGCCCGCCGCCCTGGTGGGGCGGGTGCCGGACGCACGGCTGACCGAGGCCGCCGCCGCGCTGATCGGAGACGGCGGATGGTGAGGCAGGCGCCCCCCGAGGGCGCGCGCATGAGCCCGAACCTGTTCGTCCTGAGCGCGGGCACCGAGCTGTGGAGGTGCCATGAAACGGCCTACGCCTGCACCGAGTTCAACCCGAGGCCCGCGCACTCCTTCTTCGGCGGCAACCGCTTCGACGCCACCACCGAGGACCGGTATCCGTATCTCTACGCGGCCGTGGAGCCGACCACCACCCTCGCCGAGGTGATGCTGCGGGACATGGAGTTCACCGGGCCGGAGGGGCGGCGTCAGGTGCCGTGGGCGCTGGCGGCCACCCGCTCGCTGTCCAAGGTGCGGGTGACCGAGGACCTGGTCCTGGTGCGGCTGGTCGAGGAGGAGGACCTGGCCGCGGTGTTCCAGACCTCCTGGCTGCTGGAGACGGACGAGTACGCGCAGACCCGCGCCTGGGCGAGAGAGATCAGGCGTCAGGTTCCGGACGCGCAGGGGCTGGTGTGGCAGTCGCGGCGGCACCGCCCGCAACCCGCCCTGGTGCTGTTCGGCGACCGCTGCGGGGAGGAGCCGCTGAAGGCGGTGCCCGGCCAGGCCCACAACCTGGGCACGTTCGAGGGGGCGGGCGAGGCCAACCAGCTGCTGGCACCGCTGCGGGCGGTCATCATTCCGCCCGGTATGCGGGCATGAGCGCGCGGGGCGGCACGGGGGGGCGCCCCCCCAACCCCCCCCCGGTTTGACACCCCGGATCCGAGGGCGCCGCCTCCGGCACGTACAGCACTTGGCGGGTCGCGTAGCTCTCGGAGTGGTCGGCGACCTGCTTGGCTTCCTCCAGGGTGGCC
>NZ_JBHYVB010000247.1:9843-14984 GCF_042750115.1 Streptomyces sp. NPDC059455 | reverse complement strand
CCCGCGTGGCTCCGCGCCAGACCCCCCGCCGCCCGGGGGTCGGGCGCCCCCCCAAGTTTGTGCCCGGGGGGGGGGCGGGGGCAGCCCGCCGCAGGCGTCATGATCCGCCGGACACCCCCTAGGCGCGGCGGCGCACTCGGTACGCCACGCCCCGCTCGGCCGGGCGCTCGCCCTCGTACGTCTGGCCACGCATCTCGCACCAGGCCGGGATGTCCAGCCGGGCCGCCTCGTCGTCGGACAGGACCGTCACCACCCCGCCCACCGGCACCTCGCCGATCACCTTGGCCAGCTCGATCACCGGGATCGGGCACCGCTTGCCCAGCGAGTCGACCACCAGCTCGGGTTCGGGCTCGGGCTCGGGAGCCGCCGGGTCGGCGGCTTCGGCCGGTTTCGGCGCGCCCAGGCGCTCCCGTACGCCCGCCACCACCCCCGGCAGCACCTCCAGGAACCGGTCCACGTCCGCCTCGGCCGTACCGGGCGGAAGCGAGACCCGCACATTGCCCTCGGACAGCACCCCCATGGCCCGCAGCACATGGCTCGGGGTCAGTGTGGAGGAGGTGCAGGAGGAGCCGGACGAGACCGAGAACTCCGCGCGGTCCAGCTCATGGAGGAGCGCCTCTCCGTCGACATAGAGGCAGGAGAAGGTCACCAGATGCGGCAGCCGCCGCTCCGGATCGCCGACCACCTCGACATCCGGCACCAGCTCCGGCACCCGCGCCCGGATCCGCTCCACCAGCCCCCGCAGCCGCTCCGCCTCGGCGGCGGCCTCCGCCCGGACGGCCCGCAGCGAGGCGGCCGCGGCGACGATGGCGGGGAGGTTCTCGAACCCGGGGGAGCGGCCCGACTCCCGCTCGTCGGCGGGCTGGACCGCACGGAAGCGCACTCCCTTGCGCACCGCGAGCAGCCCCACCCCCGCAGGACCGCCCCATTTATGGGCGCTTGCGGTCAGAAGCGACCAATTGCCCTCTGTCGGGCCCCAGCCGAGCGACTGCGCCGCGTCCACCAGCAGCGGTACGTCCGCCGCCGCGCACTCCTCGGCGGCCTCGGCCACCGGCTGGAGGGTGCCGACCTCATGGTTGGCGGACTGCAGACAGGCCAGCGCCACCCCGCCCGGGGCGTCCCGCAGGGCCGCGGCGTACGCACCCGGCGCGACCCGTCCCGTACGGTCCACCGGGACCTCGGTGACCGTGCCGCCGTCCGCCTCGTGCGCGGCCGCCGCGTGCAGCACCGAGGAGTGCTCCACGGCGGAGACGATCAGATGGCGACCGGCGCGCCGCCGTCCCGCGAGCGCCCCCGCGATGCCGTCGTGCACCGCGCGGGTCCCCGAAGGAGTGAAGACGAGCTCGTCCGGGCGGCACTCCACGGCCTCGGCGGCCGCCTCCCGCGCGGCGTCCAGCAGCAGCCGGGCCCGCCGCCCCTCCCGGTAGAGACGTGAGGGGTCGGCCCACCCCTCGTCGAGCGCGGCGAGGAGCGCCTGCCGGGCGACGGGGTGCAGAGGAGCGGATGAGGCCGCGTCGAAGTAGGGCACGTAAGGAACGCTAAGCGCTCCGCGGGAAGTGGCGCGAGGTGCGCTCGTTCATCCGCGGCTGGGCACGGCCCCGCCTAGGATCGCACCGGGACCGGAGCCAGGTGCGCGCCGCCCCCGGAACCGGAGTCGGAATCGCACCGCCCCCGGAGTCGGAATCGCACCGCCCCCGGAACCGGGTTCGCACCGCCCCCGGAACCGGGTTCGCACCTGCCCGGAGCCGGGCCCGGACCGGGCCCGGAACCCGTGCCGCGCCCGGCCGGAAAAGGCCGCCGGAGCCCGGGATTCCACCCCTTCGAGGAGCGCCCCGGCGCGTTGGGCACCCTCCCCGCGCGACCCCAAATGGCGTCCAGTAGGGTTTGGTCCGCATAAACATCCAAACCCCTGCCCGCACCGGGCCGGCGACCGACCAGACAGACGGCCGCGGCTGACCGCGCGGGCGAGACTCTCGGGAAGGCGCTACGTGAGTCCCAACGGCTCCGACCGCTCGTCGCGGCGCCCGGTGCGGCGGAAGCTGCTGCAGGCGCTGGCCGCGGGCTTGGTCCTGGCGACCGCCACCGGTTGCACATCCAAGGACTTCCCCCGCCTCGGAATGCCTACCCCCGTCACGGAGGAGGCGCCGCGGATCCTCTCCCTGTGGCAGGGCTCGTGGGCGGCGGCGCTCGCCACGGGCGTCCTGGTCTGGGGCCTGATCATCTGGGCGGTCATCTTCCACCGTCGCAGCAGGACCAAGATCGAGGTTCCCGCGCAGACCCGGTACAACATGCCGATCGAGGCGCTGTACACCGTGGTCCCGATCATCATCGTCTCGGTGTTGTTCTACTTCACCGCACGCGATGAGAACGCGCTCCTCAAGACCTCCAAGAAGCCCGACCACGTAGTCAACGTGGTGGGCTACCAGTGGAGTTGGGGCTTCAACTACATGGAGAACGTGGACGGGTCCACCGCCACGCCCAAGCAGGAAGCCAAGGAGATCTCCGCGATCCCCAAGCGCATGCTGAGCGCGGTCCCCAAGGGCGCCGAGGGCGTCTACGAGGCGGGCACCCCCGGTGAGCGGAACCCGCAGACCGGCAACCCGGGTCCGACCCTGTGGCTGCCGAAGGGCGAGTCGGTCCAGTTCATCCTGACGTCCCGCGATGTCATCCACTCGTTCTGGGTGGTCCCCTTCCTGATGAAGATGGACGTCATCCCGGGGCACACCAACCGCTTCGAGGTCACTCCGAACCGCGAGGGCACCTTCAAGGGCAAGTGCGCCGAGCTGTGCGGCGTCGACCACTCCCGGATGCTCTTCAACGTCAAGGTCGTGTCGCCGGAGCGTTACCAGCAGCACCTCAAGGAGCTGGCGAAGAAGGGCCAGACCGGCTACATCCCGGCGGGCATTGAGCAGACGGACGCCGCCAAGAACGCGGAGACCAGGACATCGTGAGCATCCTCAACGAACCCCAGGGTGCCGGCACCACCGCCTCGCAAGAGCGGGAAACGCCGGTACGTCGGAAGCAGCCGGGCAATGTCGTCGTCAAGTGGCTGACCACCACGGACCACAAGACGATCGGCACGCTCTACCTCGTCACGTCGTTCGCGTTCTTCTGCATCGGCGGCCTGATGGCGCTCCTCATGCGCGCCGAGCTGGCCCGTCCGGGTACGCAGATCATGTCGAACGAGCAGTTCAACCAGGCGTTCACCATGCATGGCACGATCATGCTGCTGATGTTCGCCACCCCGCTGTTCGCGGGCTTCACGAACTGGATCATGCCGCTGCAGATCGGTGCGCCCGATGTGGCGTTCCCGCGGCTGAACATGTTCGCGTACTGGCTGTACCTCTTCGGTTCGCTGATCGCGGTGGGCGGGTTCCTGACCCCGCAGGGCGCGGCCGACTTCGGCTGGTTCGCCTACTCCCCGCTGTCGGACGCGGTCCGTTCGCCGGGTATCGGCGCGGACATGTGGATCATGGGTCTGGCCCTCTCCGGCTTCGGCACGATCCTCGGTGCGGTCAACTTCATCACCACGATCATCTGCATGCGCGCTCCCGGCATGACCATGTTCCGCATGCCGATCTTCACCTGGAACGTGCTGCTGACCGCGGTGCTGGTCCTGCTCGCCTTCCCGGTGCTGGCCGCCGCGCTGTTCGCCCTGGAGGCGGACCGAAAATTCGGGGCGCATGTCTTCGACGCGGCCAATGGCGGAGCGTTGCTCTGGCAACACCTCTTCTGGTTCTTCGGCCATCCAGAGGTGTACATCATCGCGCTGCCGTTCTTCGGCATCATTTCCGAGGTCATTCCGGTCTTCTCCCGGAAGCCGATGTTCGGTTACATCTCCCTGATCGCCGCGACCATTTCGATCGCCGGTCTCTCGGTGACGGTGTGGGCCCACCACATGTATGTCACCGGCGGAGTGCTACTACCGTTCTTCTCGTTCATGACGTTCCTCATCGCGGTGCCGACCGGTATCAAGTTCTTCAACTGGATCGGCACGATGTGGAAGGGGTCGCTGAGCTTCGAGACCCCGATGCTCTGGGCGGTCGGCTTCCTGATCACCTTCACCTTCGGTGGTCTGACCGGTGTGATCCTGGCGTCGCCGCCGATGGACTTCCACGTCTCCGACTCGTACTTCGTGGTGGCCCACTTCCACTACGTGGTCTTCGGCACCGTGGTCTTCGCGATGTTCGCCGGATTCCACTTCTGGTGGCCGAAGATGACCGGCAAGATGCTGGACGAGCGGCTCGGCAAGATCACCTTCTGGACGCTGTTCGTGGGCTTCCACGGCACGTTCCTGGTGCAGCACTGGCTGGGCGCCGAGGGTATGCCCCGCCGGTACGCCGACTACCTGGCGGCCGACGGCATCACCACGCTGAACACCATCTCGACCATCAGTTCCTTCCTGC
Source organism: Streptomyces sp. NPDC059455 (assembly GCF_042750115.1). Taxonomy (NCBI): domain Bacteria; kingdom Bacillati; phylum Actinomycetota; class Actinomycetes; order Kitasatosporales; family Streptomycetaceae; genus Streptomyces; species Streptomyces sp. NPDC059455. The sequence continues at coordinate 10,578 of NZ_JBHYVB010000247.1, read as the reverse complement.
TGGGCCTGTCGATCCTGCCGTTCCTCTACAACGTCTGGAAGACCGCCAAGTACGGCAAGAAGGTCGAGGTCGACGACCCCTGGGGCTACGGCCGTTCGCTGGAGTGGGCGACCTCCTGCCCGCCCCCGCGGCACAACTTCCTCACCCTGCCGCGGATCCGTTCCGAATCCCCGGCGTTCGACCTGCACCACCCGGAGATCGCGGCGCTCGACCAGCTCGAGAACCACGGTGCGCCTGACGATGACAAGGCCCTCGCGGGTGGTAAGGAGGCCGGCAAGTGAAGGTCCAAGGCCGGATGTTCATCTGGCTGGCCGTCTTCATCCTCGTCATGGCGATCGTCTATGGCGTGTGGTCGAAGGAGCCGGCCGGCACCACGGCGCTCTTCCTGGCCTTCGGGCTGAGCATCATGATCGGCTACTACCTGGCCTTCACGGCCCGCCGGGTGGATGTCGGTGCGCAGGACAACAAGGACGCGGATGTCGCGGACGACGCCGGCGAGCTGGGATTCTTCTCCCCGCACAGCTGGCAGCCGCTCTCCCTCGGCGTCGGCGGCGCCATGGCGTTCCTGGGCGTGATCTTCGGCTGGTGGCTGCTCTTCTTCTCGGCCCCGATCATCATGATCGGCCTCTTCGGCTGGGTCTTCGAGTACTACCGCGGCGAGAACGCCAACCAGTAGCCCTGACCGGCTGATACGAGCGGGGGGGGGGGCGTGGCCGCTGTGTGGCGTGACCGGGG
>NZ_JBHYVB010000247.1:416-9833 GCF_042750115.1 Streptomyces sp. NPDC059455 | reverse complement strand
GGTCCGGACACCTCCCCAGGTGTCCGGACCCCGCTCGTACGTCGCGGGCCCGTACGGCCCCGCCGGGGCCGCCGGTTCACTCCGGTGCCGCACTCCGCGCGCCGTTCCCGGACACCCTTCTTACGTTGGCTCCATGAGCCACACACCTCGATCACTCAGAAGCCGGGCGGTGCTGACCTGCGCCCTGCTGGTGGCGCCGCTGATAGCGGGTCTGAGCGGATGCGGGGGATCCCCCGACCCCCTGTCCGCCAAGCCGTACGACGCCGCCGATCAGATCTCGTTCAGCGGTGACGGCGACGGCCGCAAGGCCAATCCGGACAAGCCGCTCGAAGTGACGGCCAAGGACGACGACAGCCGGATCACGGATGTCACGGCCACCGACGCCGCGGGCCGCTACGTCCGGGGCGAGCTGACCGACGACGGCAGGCACTGGCGCAGCACCGTGCCGCTGGCCGCGGGCGCCCACTACACGCTGAAGGTGTCCACAGAGGACTCCAATGGCGCTCCGGGCCGGCGCACCGTCGACTTCACCACCAGCTCCGCCCACCGGCTGCTGAAGGTCACCTTCGGCCCCAAGGCGGGGGAGTACGGGGTGGGGCAGCCCATCACGGCCAAGCTGAGCCGGCCCGTCAAGGACCCCTCGGCCCGCGCCGTGATCGAGCGCGCCCTGAAGGTGGACGCACGGCCCGCGGTGGAGGGCGTCTGGCACTGGGTGAACAGCCGGAACCTGCACTACCGCCCGCAGGAGTACTGGCCCGCCCACGCCACCATCACGGTCCACTCCAACCTCAAGGGCATCCGGATCGGCGGCGGGCTCTACGGCGGCGAGGCCAAGTCGCTGCGGCTGACCACCGGCGACCGCCTCGAGGCCCTCACCGACTCCGGCACCCACCAGATGACGGTGAAGCGCAACGGGGTGCCGATCCGGACCATTCCGATCACCACCGGTATGCCCGGATTCGACACCCGGAACGGCATCAAGGTCATCCTGGCCAAGGAATCCGCCGTACGGATGACGGGCGCCAGCATCGGCCTCGGCGCGGGCTCCTACGACCTGATGGTCTACTGGGCCGCCCGGGTCACCAAGAGCGGTGAATACGTCCATGCCGCGCCCTGGTCCACCGGTTCGCAGGGCTACGCCAACGTCAGCCACGGCTGCACGGGCATGAGCACGGCGAACGCCCAGTGGTTCTTCAACACCGTGCGCCTGGGGGACATCGTCCAGGTGGTGCACAGCAATGGAGACGACATGGCGACATTCGACAACGGCTACGGCGACTGGAACATGGCCTGGGCGGACTGGCGCAAGGGCAGCGCCGTCGCCTCCGGTCAGTCCGACGCCACCCCCGCCGACTCCGCCCGGCTCCGACCCCAGGTCTGAGCAGACGGTGCGGACGGTGCGGTCAGGCGCCCACGGAGAGCCGCTTGCGGAGCAGCCCGGCCAGCGCGTCCGCCAGGGCCACCGGGTCCACCGGATGCGTGACCGCGGCCTCCGCGCGGCTCCAGGTGGCCAGCCAGGCGTCCTGCGGGCGGCCGATGAGCAGCAGCACCGGCGGGCACTGGAAGATCTCGTCCTTGATCTGCCGGCAGACGCCCATCCCGCCCGCGGGCGCCGACTCACCGTCCAGCACACAGGCGTCGATGCCGCCCTCCTCCAGCGCCGAGAGAACGGCCGGGAGGGTGGCGCACTCCAGGAACTCCACCGGGGGTACATCGGCGGCGGGCCGGCGCCCGGCCGCCAGGCGCACCTGCTCGCGGGTGCTCACGTCATCGCTGTAGACCAGCACCGTCGCGGTGGGCCGCATCATGTCCTCCGGGCGAAGTAAGTGATCTGCCGGGCTCCTGAGGCGGATGCTACTCCCGTACAGCCGTCCGGAGGAGGGGGCGTACGGATCTCTCCCTCCTTCGAGGGACTGTCCGGAACAGCCCCGACGAGCAGGGTCGATGTCCTTGACGCGGCCCTTGACACTCCGAACGGGACCCCCGGGAGTGAGTGCTGGATAAGCGACCGACATAATGTCGGTCGTGGCGACAGCAACGACAGTAGAAACCGGGCACGCGCACCCGTCGGTCAACCGGCCGAACCTCACCAGCGTCGGAACCATCATCTGGCTGAGTTCCGAGCTGATGTTCTTCGCGGCCCTCTTCGCGATGTACTTCACCCTGCGATCGGTGACCGGAGCCGAGCACTGGAAGGAAATGGCGTCCTCGCTGAACTTCCCGTTCTCGGCGACGAACACCACGATCCTGGTGCTCTCCTCCCTCACCTGCCAGCTCGGCGTCTTCGCCGCCGAGCGCGGCGACGTGAAGAAGCTGCGCTCCTGGTTCGTGATCACCTTCATCATGGGCGCGATCTTCATCGGCGGTCAGATCTTCGAATACACCGAGCTGGTCAAGAAGGACGGGCTTTCGCTCTCCTCCGACCCCTACGGCTCGGTGTTCTACCTGACCACCGGCTTCCACGGCATGCATGTGACGGGCGGCCTGATCGCCTTCCTGCTTGTCCTGGGCAGGACGTACGCGGCCAAGAGGTTCACCCACCAGCAGGCGACGGCGGCCATCGTCGTGTCCTATTACTGGCACTTCGTCGATGTCGTCTGGATCGGCCTCTTCGCCACGATCTACATGATCAAGTAAGCCGGTCACCGCACCGGAATCACGTCCTTAACAGCATCGACGCAGAAGATCCTGACACCGGGGTAATCCGTGAAAAAGCTCTCCGCACGACGGCGCCATCCGCTGGCTGCGCTCGTCGTCCTACTCTTCGCGCTGGCGGTCACTGGGGGGCTGTACGCCGCGTTTTCGCCGAGCGAGGCGAAGGCCGACGACAGCTCCGCCCAGTCCCTCGCCATCGAGGAGGGCAAGAAGCTCTACGCCGTCGGCTGCGCCAGCTGCCATGGCACGGGCGGTCAGGGGACCTCTGACGGCCCGAGCCTGGTCGGCGTCGGCTCCGCCGCCGTGGACTTCCAGGTCGGCACCGGCCGTATGCCGGCGCAGCAGCCGGGCGCCCAGATGCCGAAGAAGAAGAAGGTCTACTCGGACGCCGAGACCGAGCAGCTCGCGGCCTACATCGCGTCGCTCGGTGCGGGTCCGGTGACGCCCACCAAGGGCGAGTACAGCCCGGACGGCGCGGACGTCGCGAAGGGCGGGGAGCTCTTCCGTACGAACTGCGCGCAGTGCCACAACTTCGCCGGTAAGGGCGGTGCCCTCACCAACGGCAAGTACGCGCCGGCTCTCGACGGGGTCAGCCCCAAGCATCTCTACGAGGCCATGCAGACCGGCCCGCAGAACATGCCCTCCTTCCCCGACACCGTGATGCCGGAGAAGAACAAGCAGGACATCATCGCCTACCTCGACACGGTCAACAGCGACAAGAGCAAGACCCCCGGGGGTCTTGAGCTCGGTGGGCTCGGCCCGGTGAGCGAGGGTCTGTTCGGCTGGGTCTTCGGCATGGGCGCGATGATCGTCCTCACCATCTGGGTCGCCGCCCGGACCGCAAAGGCCAAGAAGTCATGAGTAGCCACGAGATTTCAGAAGCAGAAGACAAGCTGCCGGAAGCGCGGGGGGCCGAGAGTGCCGTAAGGCCGGCCGAGGACCCGTTCGCCGACCCGGGGCTGCCCCCGCACGAGCACCGTATGCAGGACATCGACGAGCGGGCCGCGAGGCGCTCCGAGCGCACCGTCGCCCTGCTCTTCACGGTCTCGATGCTGGCCACGATCGCCTTCATCGCCGCGTATGTGGCACTCCCGGTCGACAGGTACATCTACGTCTTCCCGATCGGGCACATCAGCGCGCTGAACTTCGCGCTGGGGCTGACGCTCGGCATCGCGCTGTTCACCATCGGCGCGGGCGCGGTCCACTGGGCCCGCACCCTGATGTCCGATGTGGAGGTCGCCGACGAGCGCCACCCCATCGAGGCCAGCCCCGAGGTCAAGTCGAAGGTCCTCGAGGACTTCGCCACCGGCGCCAAGGAGTCCGGCTTCGGCCGGCGCAAGCTGGCCCGCAACACCCTCTTCGGCGCGCTCGCGCTGGTGCCGCTCTCCGGCATCGTGCTGCTGCGGGACCTCGGTCCGCTGCCGGGCACCAAGCTCCGGCACACCAAGTGGGCCAAGGGCAAGCGGCTGATGAACTACAACACCATGCAGCCGCTGCGCCCCGAGGACATCGCCGTCGGCTCGCTCACCTTCGCCATGCCCGAGGGCATGAGCGAGGAGCAGCACGACTTCCAGACGGAGATCGCCAAGGCCGCCCTGATGCTGGTCCGGCTGCAGCCGGAGAACATCAAGGACAAGCGCGAACTGGACTGGTCGCACGAGGGCATCGTCGCGTTCTCCAAGATCTGCACCCACGTCGGCTGCCCGATCAACCTCTATGAGCAGCAGACCCACCACGTCCTGTGCCCCTGCCACCAGTCGACCTTCGACCTCTCCGACGGTGGCCGAGTGATCTTCGGTCCGGCCGGTCACGCACTGCCGCAGCTGCGGATCAAGGCCAACGACCAGGGGTACCTCGAAGCCATGGGCGACTTCTCGGAGCCCGTCGGTCCTGCTTACTGGGAGCGCGGATGAGTACTTCAAGCGACAGCGCCGCGCAGCGCCGGGGCAAAGCGCCCGCGGGTGAGCGCGTCGCGGACTGGGCCGATGGCCGGCTGGGCATCTACAGCCTGGCCAAGGCCAATATGCGCAAGATCTTCCCGGACCACTGGTCCTTCATGCTGGGCGAGGTCTGCCTCTACAGCTTCATCGTCATCATCCTCACGGGTGTGTACCTGACGCTGTTCTTCCACCCCAGCATGTCGGAGGTCGTCTACGAGGGCCCGTACGTCCCGATGCAGGGCGTGCGGATGTCCGAGGCGTTCCAGTCGACCCTCGACATCAGCTTCGAGGTGCGGGGCGGTCTGCTGATCCGGCAGATCCACCACTGGGCCGCGCTGGTCTTCCTCGCCGGCATGTTCACGCACATGATGCGCGTGTTCTTCACCGGTGCGTTCCGCAAGCCGCGTGAGATCAACTGGCTGTTCGGCTTCCTGCTGTTCTTCCTCGGCATGCTGACCGGCTTCACCGGCTACTCGCTCCCCGACGACCTGCTCTCCGGCACCGGTCTGCGGTTCATCGAGGGTGTGTTCCTGTCGATCCCGGTGGTCGGCACCTACATCTCGATGTTCGTCTTCGGCGGCGAGTTCCCCGGCACCGACCTCATCGCGAGGCTCTACCCGGTCCATGTCCTGCTGCTGCCGGGCATCATGCTCGGCCTGCTGGTGGCGCACCTGATCCTGGTCTTCTACCACAAGCACACGCAGTACCCCGGGGCCGGAAAGACCGAGAAGAACGTCGTCGGCATGCCTCTGCTGCCGGTCTACATGGCCAAGGCGGGCGGCTTCTTCTTCCTGGTCTTCGGTGTGATCGCGGTCCTCTCCGCGGTCGCGACCATCAACCCGATCTGGACCATCGGCCCCTACCGGCCCGACCAGGTGTCCACCGGCGCCCAGCCCGACTGGTACATGGGCTTCGCCGAGGGTCTGGTCCGTGTGATGCCCGGCTGGGAGATCAACGCCTGGGGCCACACGCTCGTCCTGGGCGTGTTCATCCCGATCGTGCTCTTCCCGCTGGTCCTGTTCGCGATCGGGCTCTACCCGTTCATCGAGTCCTGGATCACCGGCGACAAGCGTGAGCACCACATCCTGGACCGCCCGCGCAACGCCCCGACCCGTACGGCCTTCGGTGTCGCCTGGCTGACCGCGTACTTCGTGATGCTGATCGGTGGCGGTAACGACCTGTGGGCCACCCACTTCCACCTGTCGATCAACTCGATCACGTGGTTCGTGCGGATCGGCTTCTTCGTCGGCCCGGTCCTGGCGTTCATCGCCACCAAGCGGATCTGCCTCGGCCTCCAGCGGCGCGACAAGGACAAGGTGCTGCACGGCCGGGAGACCGGCATCATCAAGCGGCTGCCGCACGGTGAGTTCATCGAGGTCCACGAGCCGCTCTCGCAGGAGCAGCTGCACACGCTCACCCAGCACGACCAGCCCGAGCCCTACGAGATCGGCCCGGAGGTCGACGAGAACGGGGTCAAGCGGAAGATAAAGCGTTCCCAGAAGCTCCGTTCGAAGCTCTCCAAGGGCTATTACGGCGGGGACAACGTCATTCCGAAGCCGACCCGGGAGGAGCACCACGAGATCACCAGTGGCCACGGCCACCACTGATCTCCCGGTACCCCTTCAGCGACCGGTTTCTTCATACAGCGACGCCACAGACCAGGGCCCCGGCCGTGCGGCCGATAGGCTTGCGACGGGCCGCTGAAGTGCGCGGACCCCTTCCCTGCCCACCCCCACGGATCCAGGAGCGGACCATGGACGTTGTGACCCCCGCCGGAGGCGACAGCACCGCGACGGCCCGAACCTGGCCGGACGTACTGAGCTCGCTGATCGCCGGCCGGGACCTCGATGCCGACGACACCGCATGGGCCATGGACCGGATCATGCGGGGCGAGGCCACCGACGCCCAGATCGCCGGTTTCGCGATCGCGCTGCGCGCCAAGGGCGAGACGGTCTCCGAGGTGGCCGGTCTGGTACGGGCCATGTACGAGCACGCCCGGGTGATCGAGGTGCCCGGGGAGACCGTGGACATCGTGGGCACCGGCGGCGACCGCGCCAGGACCGTCAACATCTCCACCATGTCCGCGCTGGTCGTCGCCGGTACCGGCGCACGGGTGGTCAAGCACGGCAACCGCGCCGCGTCCTCCGCCAGCGGCGCCTCCGATGTGCTGGAGAAACTCGGCGTCAATCTGGACATCACCCCCGAGCGGGTGGTCGAGGTCGCGGAGGAGGCGGGGATCACCTTCTGCTTCGCGGTGAAGTTCCACCCGTCGCTGCGGCATGTCGCCTCGGCCCGCCGCGAGCTGGGCGTCGCCACCCCGTTCAACCTGCTCGGCCCGCTGACCAACCCGGCGAGGGTCACCTGCCAGGCGACCGGGGTCGCCGACGCCCGTATGGCGCCCATCATCGCCGGGGTGCTGGCCGAGCGCGGCTCCTCCGCGCTGGTCGTCCGGGGCGACGACGGGCTGGACGAGCTCACCGTGACCACGACCTCCCAGGTGTGGGAGGTCCGGGACGGCGTCGTGCGCCAGGAGACGTTCGACCCCCGGGACGTGGGCGTCGAGCGGGCCCCCGTGGAGGCCCTGCGGGGCGCGGACGCCTCGTACAACGCCGATGTGGCCCGCCGGCTGCTGGCGGGCGAGCGGGGCCCGGTCCGGGACGCGGTGCTGCTGAACTCGGCGGCGGCGCTGGTGGCGCTCGAGCGGGAGCCGGGCGACAAGCCCCTGACGGACCGGATCGGGGAGGGTGCGGCGCGGGCCGCCGAGTCGATCGACTCGGGCGCGGCGCGCGACGTCCTGGAACGGTGGGTCCGGGCCACCCACGCCTAGGGGGCCGGCGGGTCCTGGCTCCGCCGGGTGGTCCGCCGGACACCCCCTTACGCGGGACCCTTACGGCGCTCATGCCCTGTCCGGGATGCGGACAGGGCATGAGCGCCGGCGCCCGACATGGCATACTCCTGCCCAGGTCACGAGCGACAGCGACTACGGCCCCGGCCCGCTGTCCGGCAACCCTCCGTCCGTGGCGGGGTGCCCCGGGTGATGACCAGGCCGCCAGGCAGCGAGGCCGGCGGCAAGCGCGGACCCCTCGCACTAGGGGTCCTGGTGGTCGAGGGAGTTCTTCCGTGATGCAGCGAATGCGTTAGGGCCGAGCGGCCCCGTCTCTCCTCATGTGCTCCGCGCGGTGCGGCCGTGCGTCGAGCGATTTTCCGCGCCCTTACGGCCGGCTCGCCGCCGCCGTTTCGGTGCGCGTCACGCATTCCTTCGCCCCCTTAGGGAGACTTCGCCATGTCCGCGCGCCCTGCTGCCACCGCCACCGCTTCCACCACCGCTGTCGCCGCCTGTGAACCGCTGCCCGTGCTGGGCGGCGATGTCCTGGTTCCCCTCGTCACTGGTGGCGAGGTGACCTACGCGGCGCTCGACTACGCCGCCAGCGCCCCCGCGCTGCGGCGGGTCTGGGACGACATCGCCGCGTACGCGCCCTACTACGGCAGCGTGCACCGCGGGGCGGGCTACCTCTCGCAGCTGTCCACCGACCTCTTCGAGAACAGCCGTAAGGACGTCGCCGCATTCCTGGGCTGCCGCGAGGACGACCAAGTCGTCTTCACCCGCTCCACCACCGATTCGCTCAACCTCCTGGCCGCCGTGGCACCCCGGGGCACCGAGGTCTTCGTCTTCGAGACCGAGCACCACGCCTCGCTGCTGCCGTGGGAGCAGCGGGAGGACGTCACCGTCCGCTACCTCAGCGCCCCGCGCTCCCCGCGGCAGGCGGTGGAGACGCTGGAGAAGGCGCTCGCGGGGCGCGCCGAGGGCCCGGCGCTGGTGTGCGTGACCGGCGCGTCCAATGTCACCGGCGAGCTGTGGCCGGTGCGGGAGCTGGCCGAGGCCGCGCACGACCACGGCGCCCGTATCGTCCTGGACGCCGCGCAGCTGGCCCCGCACCACCCCGTGGACATCGCGGAGGCGGACGTCGACTGGGTGGCTTTCTCCGGGCACAAGCTGTACGCGCCCTTCGGGGCCGGGGTGCTGGCCGGGCGGGCGGACTGGCTGCGGGAGGCCCGGCCGTACCTGGCGGGCGGCGGCGCCAGCCGTAAGGTGACGCGCAGGGACGACGGCGGCGTCGACGTCGAGTGGCACACCACCGCCGCCCGGCACGAGGCGGGCTCGCCGAACGTCATCGGCGTCTACGCGATCGCGTCGGCGTGCAAGGCGCTGACCGAGGCCGGTTTCGCGGGCCTGGTCGCCCGTGAGCGGCAGCTGATCGAGAAGGTGCGGGCGGGGCTGGCCGAGGTGCCCGAGGTGCGGGTGCTCTCGCTGTTCGGCGATGACGCGCCCCGGGTCGGCGTGCTGTCGTTCGTGGTGGAGGGCTGGAACAGCTCCCACTTCGCGGCGGCGCTCTCCGCGGAGTACGGCATCGGCGTACGCGACGGGCTGTTCTGCGCCCATCCGCTGGTCCGCACCCTGCTGGACAGCGAGCCCGACGAGCCGGGCGAGTGCGGCGCGCCCGAGGCCGCGCCGGGGGAGCGGTCGCTGAACGCGATCCGGGTCAGCTTCGGGGCGGGCACCCCGGACGAGCATGTGGAGCGGTTCGTGGGCGCCGTGAAGGAACTGGTGCGCGACGGCGCCCGGTGGAGCTACCGCACCGAGGACGGCCGCTGCGTCCCGGACCGCGGCTGAGGCCTCTGGGCCCCTGGGCCAGAGGGTTCGGGGGCGCCAGGCCCGCCGGGGTGTCCGGCGGACCACGCGGCGGGGGGGGGCGCGCGGGCGGCGGCGCGCCCCCCCCCCCCCCCCCCCCCCGCCCCAACGAGCGCACCCCCGCCGGCGGCG
>NZ_JBHYVB010000247.1:0-406 GCF_042750115.1 Streptomyces sp. NPDC059455 | reverse complement strand
CCGCATATCGGCGCTCCCCCCACCCCGCCCCTTCCCGCGGCACCGATATGCGGCTCCGCCGCGTGGCAGGGGCTCCGCCCCAGGGCCCCGGAGCCCGACGAGCCGCCCGCGGCCGCGACCAGCTGACCGGCCAGGGCGCACCGCGTCACCTGCGAGGCGGTGGGAGTGGCTGTCCGGTGAGCAGGGGGCCAGGGTGCCCGCGGGGCGGGGCGAGTGGTGAGGGCGTGAACGCCCGCACCGGCGGGCTGACCGCGTCGCCGTGTCGCCGCGCCGACACGACGAATGACTGGGCGGGCGCCCGTGCGCACCCGGGTTGTCCGGTCGGGGGTTGGGGCGGAGTCGCGGTTTCGCTTCGCCGGGAGGGTGACCGTTGCTGTCGTGTACGCCTGCGGCGGTGGGCTGGTCT